>JACIWY010000278.1 GCA_014360745.1 Chloroflexota bacterium | reverse complement strand
GATCGGGACGAAAAAAAGATCATTACTATCGAAGACCCGGTTGAATATCGTTTTGAAGGCATTAGCCAAATGCAGGTGAACCGGCTGGCAGGGATCACCTTCGCCACCGGCCTGCGGGCGGCCATGCGCCTTGACCCCGATATCATTTTGGTGGGCGAGATCCGCGACCAGGAGACGGCGACGACGGCGGTACAAGCCTCGTTGACGGGGCACCTGGTGCTGTCGTCGATCCACGCGAACGATACGGTGGGGGCTATCTTGCGCCTCATCGATCTGGGCGTCGAGCCTTTCCTGGTTACTTCGTCTCTGTTGGCGGTGGTCTCGCAACGCTTGGTGCGGCGGGTGCATCATGATTGTGCAACGTGGGTCGAGGCTCCATCTCCGGAACAAATGGCCTATCAACGCGAGACGGGCGAAGCGCGAGAGCGATTTCTCTACGGCCAAGGTTGCAACGGCTGTGCGGGCACGGGATATCGAGGCCGCGTCGGCCTATTTGAATTGTTGTTGCTGAGCGACGAAATCCGTCGCTTGATTTTGCAAAATGCCAATTCAGACGAGATTCGCCGGGTCGCCTTGGAGGCCGGAATGCGCGCCTTGATCACCGATGGGATGATCAAGGCGGGCCAGGGGATCACCACCCCCACCGAGGTGCTCAAGAATATCTTTGCCCTACAGCAACGGTAAAAGGTTACCTTCACCTAAAAAGCCACATCAACTGCCTTGAGGGGTGACAGATGGCTTATCAATATATCGCCTTTACGCCGGAAGGAGAGCAGATCCAAGGGCGCATCGAAGCCGAAAGCGAAAACGAGGCCGAGGATCTGCTCTGGAAACAGAACTATACCGTCGTTTCGCTCAAAGAGGTTCGGGAGCGCGCCGGCGGGCAGCTGTTCCGTAGTCGCATCCGCCTGCGGGATCTGATCGTCTTTTGTCGGCAGTTGGCTACGCTCATCGAATCGGGCATATCCATTGTGCGTGGGCTGGAATTGTTGCGCGATCAGGTAAACAGCAAACGTTTCCGTCAGGTGCTGGACGAGGTCATCCTGGATGTGCAACAGGGACATTTTTTCTCGGAGGCGATATCCAAACATGACAAAGAGTTCCCCACCATGTTCGGGCGCATGTTGGAGGTAGGGGAACGCGCCGGCAACCTGGTGATGGTGTTGCGCCAGATGGCCACTTATATGGAGAAAGAAGAGAATCTGGTGCGCCGTATCCGCGGGGCCAGCGCCTATCCCGCTTTTGTTTTGCTCATGGCTATCGGGGTGGTATTCTTGATGCTTACCGTTGCCCTGCCCCCGCTCATGGATCTGTTCACTTCGTTCGGCGCAGAACTCCCGTTGCCCACGCGCATTTTGATCGCCGTCACCAACTTTGCCTCCACCTACAAGATACAGATCGTCGCTGTTGGGGTGTTGCTCGTTTCTTTCGGTGTTTTGTTTGTCCGTAGTAAAAATGGCCGGCAGCTCTTCGATCGGTTGATGCTCAAGGTACCTCTCATCAATCGGGTGATCGTGCAGGGGGCGGTGGCTCGCTTGTGCCGTTCGATGTCGACGCTGTTACAGGCTGGCATCTCACTGCCCGAAATCCTAGAGCTCTCGATTCGCACACAAAGCAACGGCGTGATTCGCATGGCGCTGGAAGAGGTGCACACCGAGTTGTTGCAAGGGCATGGCCTGGCCGATCCTTTGGCCAAGCAACCGGTGTTCCCCGGCATGTTGGTGCAGATGGTGCGTGTCGGAGAGGAGACGGGCTCTCTCGATTCCAACATGGATACGTTGGCGGTTTTTTACGAGGATGAGGTGGATCGTACGGTAGGAGCGATCTCTAGCGCCATGGAACCGGCATTGACCATTTTTATCGGCCTGATCGTCGGTTTTATTGCCGTGTCGGTTATCTATCCTATGTACTCGCTGATGGGTTCGATTCAGTGAAACGGATGGCCCATTTCATGCGGGCGATGGCCTCCGCCGGCAAGCGGGGGAATGAGGAGGTGGCTCGATATGGAGCGACAGGGAAAGGTGAAAGGCCCGTGCACTTTTGCCGCGTTGCGGCGTTTGTTTAAAGGCCAGGGAGGGATGTCCTTCGCCAGCCAGCTTGTGGCGCTGGCCATCATTAGCGTCACCCTAAGCATCCTGATCGCAACGTTGTTCACTAGCAGCGCCGGGACACTGGCGGTGCGGCAAGAGGTGAGCGCGCAGAGCTATGCGCGACAACAGATGGAGTGGATCAAGGCTGCGCCGTATCAAAGCTCGTACGCTCCTATCGCTACGGAAGGGGCGTACAGTGTGGAGGTGCAGGTGGACGAAGTGGAGGATGGCCTGCAAAAGATCGTCTTGCAGGTCTATTCGACGCGGCAAGAACCACCGCAATTGTTATGTACCCTCGAAGGGTACAAGAGGAGGGCCTCATGAAGGGATGGTGGCAACAACTGAGGCGGGCTGCGCGAGGTGAGGAGGGGTTCACTTTCCTGGAATCGATCCTTAGCACGGCTATCGCGGCGTTGGTGCTTGGCGCGGTGGTAGTGACCATCTTTCAATTCAATATGCTGACGCGCAGACAAAGCGCCGCGTTATCGGTGAACCAGCAGATGAGCAACCTGGCGGTGATGCTGAATCACGACGTGGTAAGCGCCAAAGAGGCCGCCGTCGGCTCTGGGGGGCAGGAGCTCACGCTTCAGCTCGTAAGCTATGCCTTCAATCAGGTGGGCGAGCCTGTCACCACAACGATCACCTACGAGTATGTGAGCACAGAGCAAGCGTTGATGCGCACGGTGGGTAGTGGCGCTCCCCAGACGGTCGCCCGGCATATCCAGGATCTGCGTTTTGGGTTGAACCCCGTGTCGGGGACGGTGCAGGTCACGGTGACCGCGCAAATCCGCGAGGAAAGCTTGCCCATGGTGTTGACCTTTGAGCGGCGGCCCGCCGAGTGATGGCGGGCGAGGAGGTTCGCGCATGAGACGCATGACGGAACTCTGGAAAGGCGAACGTGGCGATATTCTGCCTTTTGCCTTGGTGGCGATGATCGTTGGCGCCTTGCTGGTGGGGCCGTTGTTGAGCCATCTAAGCGGCAGCTACAGGACGATCGAGGCGGGCCGCGCCAGGATGCAACGGCAGTACGCCAGCGACGCCGGTGCTGAGTATGCCATTTATCATCTGCAGAATATCGTCGATGGGGTTGATCTACGGTCGACGCTCGTCGCGCAGCCCAACACGCCGATTCTCTTGGCTTTGCCTTCGCCCGTGAATGGCGAGCCCCCTGTTGTGGAGGTCGTCTATGTAGGCGCAGAGACCGAGGTAACCCAGACGGGCCTGGGCTATGAGCCGCTCCAATGGGTGTTGTGGGCCGATAGCACGAGCGCCAACCATACCATCCAGACCACGGGGCAGGGCCACACCATTTACGGCGGGGTGCACAGCAACCACAACATCTTTATCAGCGGCTCCGGCCACGTGATCAGCGGGACGGTGCGCTATGTCAATGCCTATAATGGCTCGGGGGTGACCATTATCCCCGCCGGCGCTCCGGTGCAGAGCGAGGTGCAGCCTATGCCGATGACCTGGGATCTCGCCGATTTTGCGCCGGGCCCCGAATGGCCGACAAATCCCCAAGATCCAAATGATTCCAAATGGACAGGTTGGGGCAAATATGCCAAGGCAGCCCATGCCGCGGGCCTGTATCATTACCATGAAGGGGACTGGAATTATGGCGGATCCGGCCTGGAGGTGCCCATGGGGCTGCATTACGTCACCGGCGACGCCAAGTTAGAGGGGGCCGGGCTCGTTGGGCAACAGGTCACGGTGGTGAGCGAGGAGACCATTGCGCTGAACGGCTCGAACGTGGACATGAGCGCCTATATCACAGACACAGTGCCTCTGGTGTTCTTTGCCAACTATAGTGGAGACAACAAGGGGATCAACATTAGCGGCTCGGGGCATATCGAGGGCGTGTCGTACGCGCCCAATGGCCTGGTGACCCTCACCGGTTCAGGGGGGGCAATCCGAGGCGCCTTTTTAGGGGGAACGATCAAGGTCGCCGGCGAAGGCGCGACCATCGAACTGGCCGATGTGGAGGTGCCGAGCGATTCGCTCCCGACGAGCACTGTCATTGCGGAGCTCTTTGATGTGCGCTCCACCGTCGGCGACGCGGTTACCACCGTCCGCTTGCGCCGTGACAACGACGGAAATTGGCAGATCCTCTCCTGGAGCATGGAATAAGCGAGGCGATGTTTTAGCTTTGCGAAGCGCTTTAAGAAAGGCATAGGATCGTGATCAAGCATATAAAAGCCCATGCCTGTCGGATTTTGGCCACATTACGCTGCGAGCAACGCGGGGACATGTTGCCTTTTGCCATGATCGCTATGGTCACCGGCATTTTGCTCATGGCGCCCTTGTTGAGCCAGGTGAGCAGCGGCCAAAAGACGGTGGTGGCCGCCTATACGAGCATGCGCGACCATTATGCCAGCGATGCCGGCGCGGAATGGGGCATCTATAAGCTGGCCACCGATGAGGCCCTGGCGCAGACATTGATCGAGACCCTGGGGACGCCGCAAACGCTCGCGCTCACCTCGCCGGTGAATGGAGAGATGCCGCTTATCAAGGTGGTGGCGGTTAGCACCTGGTCCGACGGTAGCCCCGGCGAAGGCGATGGGCCGGGATCTGGCGGCCAGATGGTACCTTTGGAATGGGTCGTTTGGGCCAATTCCGATCACATCAACGATACGATCAAGTTTTCCGGTTCCGGGCACGTGGTCAATGGCAACATCCATAGCAACCATGAGATCCGTTTGACGGGATCCGGCCATACTATAACCGGCAGGGTTCGCTATGTCGACCAGTATAGCGCCGTCGGTAGCGGGCATAACGTCCCCGGGCCGTTCGAGGATATCGAAGAGCCTTTGGAGATGCCGGCCTATTGGAACATCGAGGATTTTCGCCCTGGCGGCGCATACGCCCAACAGGCCGCTGCAGAAGGGCGGTATTACCAGCATAGTACTCTTAGTATCTCCGGGTCGGGGACCGTGATCCCCGAAGGCCTTTATTATTGCACAGGGTTGGTGAGCATCTCGGGCTCGGGCATCGTGGCCCACCATGTCACCATCGTATCCGAGAATCGCATCCATTTGAGCGGCTCGGTGCACGATTTTACCCCCTATGTCGCCGGCCTGACCTTCTTTTCGAATTCCGACAACCATAGCGTGGGGGCGATCAAGATCAGCGGGTCGGGCAATACCGGCGGGGCTTGTTACGCGCCGCGCGGCAAGATCGACCTTTCGGGCTCCGGCGGGACGATCTATGGCGGCTTTATCGGCGATGAGGTCACCGTCACCGGCTCTGGTGCACAGATCAACCCTGTAGAAGGCTTGCTGGTGCCGGCGCCGCCGGGCCAAGGTGGAGGCGATGGCGGCGGTGAGGGCGAAGCGG
>JACIWY010000277.1 GCA_014360745.1 Chloroflexota bacterium | reverse complement strand
GCCGGTGAACCTGCCCGTTGCCGAATATATGACCAACATGGGCCTGGCCATGAAAAAGGTGTGAGGAAGGCCATGGGCTTGATCCTTCTGAACGTGCTTTATGGGCTGATCGGCTGCGCGGTGGGCAGCTTTTTGAACGTGGTCATTGACCGGGTGCCGGAGGCCGAGTCGTTGTTGTCGCCGCCTTCCGAATGCCCCTGGTGCGGGCGTCGGCTGTCGCCGGCGGAGCTGATTCCGGTGGTCAGCTTTTTGGTCTTGCGAGGGCGATGCCGAACGTGTGGGGCCGCCATCCCGTTACGCCTCTTGCTGGTTGAGTTGGCCTCGGGAGCGCTTTTCGGCTTCTTGTGGTGGCGCTACGGGCCTGGAATATCGCTTGTGTGGATCACCGTCTATAGCTGCGTTCTGCTGGTCCTCTTGGTCATCGATCTGGAACAGCGTATCGTGCCCAATATCATCGTCTTGCCGGCCACGGCGTTAGCCCTGGTGCTGGTTCCGTTACGCGGCCTCGCGCTACCGCCGGTCTATAGTCATTACGCCTTCTTACAACTTTTTGTGGGGCCGGCGTTGGCTCTGAACCCGGGCGCTCTGGCCGTGTTGAGCCAGCTTCTCGGCGGGGCGCTGGCCTTTGGCATCTTTTTCCTGATCTGGCTCGTGGCGCCCGCAGGCATGGGGGCGGGGGACGTCAAGTTGGCCGCCCTGGCCGGCTTGTTGACGGCCTTTCCGGGCGCCATCGCGGCTGTGTTCGGCTCTTTTCTGCTAGGTGGCGCGGTCAGCGCCGTGCTGTTATTGAGCGGCGCGGCCGGCCGCAAGACGGCCATCCCCTTTGCGCCATTTCTGGTTATCACCACCTTTGTCGTCATGGTCAATGGGGACGTTCTTTTGCGTTGGTATATTGCTTATCTTCTGGGCTAATGCCGCATTAACCTGCATCACTGAGCATTATCTCTTCTAAATCCCTTTTCATTAGTGTTTTGGCGTCAATCTTTACTGTCGTTTCCTCCTCATTTTACGGTGAATTTACACCTTCCCCCTTTCTCTCTCCTTATAATCAGAATGGGCTTCCTAAAGCGGCCTAAGCGGCCTAAGCGGCCTCTAGGCAGCCTCTGGCGTGCAAGCGGGGGCGAATTGCCCAGGACGTAGCGCGCCCTTGCCCCACACTATTGCCGAGGGGAATGAGCATGGTCAATGTGATGGTGGAGCGGGCCATCGAGGAGGAGCAAGTCACTCCTAGCGGGCGGGTGCATATCGACGAGCTCTTGTATCGCATGGCCCGATTAGGGGCCTCGGATATCCATCTGAAGGCGGGGCTCCCGCCCGTCTTGCGCATTCATGGGCAATTGGTGCCCCAAGAGGTGTACGAGCCGCTCGATGTGGCGGATATGGAGCGGTTGTTCGGCCAGATTTCCTCGCCCGGCCAGCGGGCGCGTTTCCAAGAGCAAAAGGAATTGGATATCCCCTATGAAGTGGAGGGCTTGGCACGCTTTCGCGTCAACGTGGCCTGGCAACGGGGCTCGGTGAGCATCGTGATGCGCCGCTTGACGACCAAGATCCCCTCCATCGACAGTTTGGGCCTGCCCGCCGTGTGCAAGGAGTTGGTGATGAAGCCCCGCGGCCTGATCTTGGTGACCGGGCCCACGGGCAGCGGCAAGTCGACGACGCTGGCCTCGATGATCGACTATTTGAACGAACGCGACGGACGCCGGGTGATCACCATCGAGGATCCCATCGAATACGTTTTTCAGGACAAGAAATGCCTGATCACCCAGCGCGAAGTGGGCGAAGACACGCCCAGCTTTGCCTCGGCGCTCAAGCACGCCTTGCGCCAAGACCCCGATGTGATCTTGGTGGGCGAGATGCGCGACTTGGAAACGATCAGCGCGGCGCTTACCGCCGCCGAGACCGGGCACCTGGTGCTCTCGACATTGCATACGGCCGGCGCGGCGTTGACGGTGGATCGCATCATCGATGTGTTCCCGCCCCATCAGCAACAACAGGTGCGCACGCAGTTGGCCAGCATCCTGGAGGGGGTGCTTTCGCAGACGTTATTGCCCACGATAGATGGAAATGGGCGCGTGGCTGCGGTGGAGGTGTTGGTGGCGACGGCGGCCATCCGCAACATGATCCGTGAGGGCAAGACGCATCAGCTCCCCGGCGTGATCGAGACCAGCCAGAGGGTGGGGATGCAGACGCTGGATCAAGCCTTGTTGGCCTTGGTGGAGCGGGGCCAGGTGTCGCCGCAGGACGCTCTGGCCAAGGCCGCCAACGCGGACTATTTGCGCGCGCGATTGAGCGAGTTGCCCGCCATTCGCCAGCGGGCGCGAGGTAGATAGATGGCCTTTTCACCGTACCTTCACGGCTCCTTTATGCATGATTAACCCCCAAGGGTAGCCCTTAGGTGTATGATGAGCTTGACCATACAAGGGGCAGAGTGGATGGGCAAGGAGGTCGATGAAGGAGGCACGGAAGTAGGTAGCTGGTTTCCGGCGTTTGCCGGGCGAGGTTTTCGCGGAATATCGAGCTTAATCCTAATTCGCTGGAGGGAAAATAAACATGCGTAAAGAACACGGTTTCACCTTGATCGAGCTCTTGATCGTGCTGGCGATCTTGGGCATCCTGGTCGGCATCGTGGCCATGAGTGTGGGCGACTTGACGAACACGGCCAGCACCACGGGCATGAACTCTGAGAAGGAAACGGTCCAGACAGCCATCGATACCTGGAACACGATTGATGTAACGGTGAACTTGTCACCTACAATTGCAGCTCAGACCTCGTGGACCCAAATCGATGCCGATGCAGGTGATGCACAGCCTTATTTCCACAAGTACTTGAAGCGGGATACCAAGTACTATTACCAGTGGGGTGAGGGCGGAGCCGATCTCCAAGTCGATGCGGATGGCGAGTGATATAAAGGGGGTCTCTCTGCTCGGCCTGTTGCCTTGGCGCGGCAGGCCGAGCTTGTTTTGTCCTCCGACATAAAGGTTTTTGAAACATAGGAGGATATTCTATGAAATCTCATCATCCTCCACGCTCCCTCAGGGTATTGGCTGGCACGGAGCAAGCTTTGACGTTGTTAGAATTAGTCGTCGTCTTGGCGATTATGACCATCCTCACTGCCTTGGTGACCCTTGCCGTCCGAGGGATACCCGATGTGGCCAGGCAGAGGGCGCGGGCTACCGAGTATGAAATCGTGCTACGGGCCATGGACGCCTATATCGCCAAGGATATAAGCACCGATCCTACGGCGACGCTTTCTGAGCGCGCCGAGGCGGACGCCGCGCAGATCTCGCCCGGCGACGGCGACGCCGAGTTTGCCAAGTATTTGCGAAGCACCACCAAATATGCCTATTGGTGGCAGGTGCATGGCGGGGGCGCTCTCACTGTCACGTTGCACCAGGTGGAGTGACCCGCGCGTACGTTCTCTTCCTCCCGTAACCTTTTTCCCCAGACCGTGTTTCTATGCTCAGATAGCGGCAGGTGCCCGCGATCGAGTGTTGGGCGTTTGTCAATTGTCCCTCACTTATCTATACTGCGAGGCGTCTGCAAACATTCCTGCGCGAACCCATAGAGTAGGAGGAGAACACATGGCAGATCCCACCTTCGAGCGTGTGCGCAAAATCATCGTCGAGCAGTTGGGCGTGGACGAGGATCAAGTCACTATGGAGGCCAGCTTCCGCGAAGATCTGGAGGCGGATTCGTTAGACCTGGTGGAGCTCATCATGGCTCTTGAGGAAGAGTTCGGCGGCGACATCTCGGACGAGGAGGCGCAGCAAATCGAGACGGTGGGCGATGCCGTGCGCTTTCTCAAAGAAAAGATGGGCTAGGGGAGCTCTTTTTAGCTATCATTGCCCTCCGGGATGGGGCCGCGAGCCTCATCTCGGAGGTTTTTGTTGTGCGAGGTGTGCATGTCCAACGTCGCGGTCATTACCGACAGCACGGCCAGTCTGCCGACGGAGATGTATGCGCGCTATGAGATCTTGATGGTGCCTTATTATATTCACTTCCCCGATGGCACCTCGCGCCGCGATGTGACGGAGGTGGGGGCAGAGGAGTTCGTCGCCTACCTCGCGAGCTTGCCCGATGACGCCCGGCTGCCCAAGACGGCTAATCCCGGTGTAGGCGATTACGAGCGCGCCTATGACCAGGCCGCCGAAAGGAGCGATCGGATCCTTTCGCTGCACATGACTTCCAAGGGCAGCGGCGCCTATCAGGCGGCTTTGGTGGCCCGAGAAGGGGTGTTGTCGCGCTTGCGCGGTGTGCGCATTGAGGTGATCGACACGCGCAATGTCTCGATGGGGCACGGTTGGGTGGCCTTGCAGGCGGCGAGGGCGGCGGCTGCCGGCGCCGACTTGGAAGAGATTCTGCAGCTCGTGAAACGGATGATCCCAGTGACGCGCATGATTCAAACGGCGGATACGCTGCGTTATCTTTATATGGGCGGGCGCATTGGCCAGGCTCAGTATTTGATGGGCTCGTTGCTGCGCATCAGGCCGTTGGTGAGCATGGAGGATGGAGAGATCGTCGCTCTGGGTGTGGCTCGCACGCGGAGCGGGGCCTATCGTCGCATGGCCGAGCTGGTGGAGCGCGCCGTTGGGAGAAGAGGGCGCATCCGTTTGGCATTGACCCACGCAGACGCCGAGGAAGACGCCCGCCGTCTGGCCTCTTTGGTGGGCGAGGTCGTGACCATTACCGAAACGTTGTACTGCCCGCTCCCGCCGACGCTGGCGGTGCACAGCGGGCCCGGGACGGTGGGACTGTGCTATACGCCGAGCGATCTTTCGGAATTCGGCCAGAGGCTGGTGGGCCGTGAAGAAGCAAATGCCGGACAAAGGGAGGCGATCGTTGGCCGTTAGCGGGGTAATCCTGGCCGGTGGCCGGGGGGAGCGGCTCGGCGGGCAGGACAAGGCGGCCGTTATATTGGCGGGGCGGATGCTATTGGAACACGTGTGTGAGCGAATCGCGCCCCTGATGGATGAAATGGTGCTGGTGTTGCGGCCGGGGCAAACGCCGGCGGCACTTTCTCAGCCCCCGGGTTGCGGCGTGCGCGTGACGCACGACCTGCCGGGATACAGCGGCGTCCTGGCGGCCATGGCGGCGGGGCTTGAGGCGATCGAGAACGAATGGGCCTTTCTCGTGGCCTGTGACATGCCTTTTGTGCAATTGCCCTTGGTGCGTTATATGCTGGCGATTCGCGAAAGATGGGACATCGTCGTGCCGCGGCAGGAGGTAGGGCTGGAGCCGCTCCACGCCCTGTATCATCGACGGTGTTTACCGGCATTGTATGAGGCGTTGCGGCAGAATCGGCGGCGGGTGATCCATTTCTATGAGGGTTTGCGCGTCCGGTATATAGAGCCGGCGGAGATCGCCCGATATGACCCCCAAGGGCTATCTATTTTTAATATCAATACGCCGGAGGATTTGGAGACGGCGCG
>JACIWY010000276.1 GCA_014360745.1 Chloroflexota bacterium | reverse complement strand
AAGGGGAGATTATGGGCTGGACAACCATCCACTCTTGTTGGGGCTACACCTCCTTGTTCAGGCCGCGCCGGTTGAACCCAAAGACATGCGCGGAGCGCGAAAGCCCGCGCCGGAGGCTCCCGACGGAGCCGGGGCGGGAAAGCTTCCCCATCCCCCGCCACGACCGGGGCCACGGAAACCGCCGCAACCGCCGGGGATGCCACGGCCGCCGGGCACGTACCCCTGCTCGATCCCTTGGAGCATCCAATCGGCTTGTTCGCGGGTCAGCCGGCCATTTTCGACAGCTTGCTCGATGGCTTGGCGCATGGCCTCTTGGCGCGCGGCCTCGACCGCATTCCGAACATCCTGCAGGTCGACGCCCGCCTTTTCGGCCAGCTCGGCCAGCGTCCTGCCGCCCCACAATTGCAGCTCGAGCTGCTCGGTGGTCATGCCCAACGCTTTGGCCGCCGCATCCAGGCCGTTGGCCCTATCGGGGCCAAAGCCCAACCCTCGGCCCCCAAAGAAGGGGAACATGAAACCGCGCCGCCCAAAGCCCCCCGGGCCATAGCCCTGCTCAAGGCCTTGCAACATCCAATCGGCTTGTTCGCGGGTCAGCTTGCCGTCTTTCACGGCTTGCTCAATGGCCTCGCGCACGGCCGCCTGGCGGGCGGCGTCCGCGGCGTTCTTGAGCGTCTGCAGATCGACGCCCGCCGCCTCGGCTAGATCGGCCAGCTTCTCGCCGGCCTGCAACTTGGCGCTCAGCTCGTCCGCCGTCATCCCCAACGCCTGGGCGATGGCCTCAAGGCCGTTCGAGCCTCCCGGCCAACCACGGCCCCCACCGGGCCCCCAGGCCCAAACCGCCGTCCCCCCGGCAAGCAGCAAGACAGCCGATAGCGCCACTATCAACGCCAATTTCAGATGCTTTTTCATAAACATTCCTCCATCTCGATAAATAGGCCCGAGACCGCTTCTCGAACCTCTGTCGTTAGTTTACCCGCCAGATGTTACCAGAATGTTAAGCTCCTGTGTGCAAATTATTGAGATTGGCGGAGATCGCGGCCACCTTGGCGGCGGATCCTGATCCGTGCCTTGCCCGCGCAGGCTCCAGACGAGGACGATTAGAATCGCCGCAAGGCAGTTTCGAGGGTTGATAGTTTCGCTGTCACCAACCAGCCCTGCCACCGGCGACAAAAAGAGGCACAGCATATGCGCTGTACCTCTAAAACATACATGCGACGCGAGCTGTTAGGGCATCGATTCGTTATTCAAGCCCATCTTGGCGATCTCTTCGAAGCTCAACCTCGTAATCTGCAGCCGATCGGGATAGCCTATTGCGTATTCCACCTTGGCCGGCCCATAGATGCGGGCACCGGGTTTGGCATAGCGCGCCTTCATCACCCGCAACAAATGGCGGTTCGCGTATTCGGGGTTCTCGGTATCCAACAACCCCAGGATCATATAAGAGGTGCCCTCGGTCATCGGTGAAGAAGCAGGGATGTCGCGCATATCCTGGTACCAGTTCGCGTTGGTGCACGTCACACAGGCGACGACGGGAAAATCGTTGCCCATAACCGGCGTGATCATGTTATAGAGCTCGATGATCCGCTCGGTGTGGCTGTCGATCACGCCGTCGATGACCAACAACTTGGGGATCTGCGTCTCGTCCTCGGCGCGCATGATATGGGCTTGCAAAAAGGTCTCTATTTTCTGGCGATTGATGGTGCCCTGCGAGACAAAGGAATCGGCGGTGAGAATCCGTGGGTCGACATCCAGGCTGATCTGCGTGCGACCTACATCGGCTTGTGCGTTGCCATCATGGCGCAGCAGCGTCTCGTCGGCGGTGGTAATATCCCAGCCGAAACGTTTGGCGATGAGCCCGATTTGCTGTTCGTACGGCCCTTGGGGCGCAAAACTGAAAAAGAGGCCGTTGTGCCGCATAGCGATGGCCGTCGCCAAAGTGCTCTTGCCGATGCCGGTGGGGCCGAGGATGGTGGTGATACCACGGTCGATTCCCCCGCCGAGCATGGCATCGAGGGTATCCGACCCCGTGCTCAAGGGATATTGCCGAGAGACCTGCACCTGCTTGCCCATAAGCTTGTACGTGGTCGTCCCGGTATAAGCGGTGTATCCATCGGGCAGCGTGGTATAGGTGCCCTGCCAGCCGACGACCTCAAAATGTGGGTTCTCCATCCCTCTTTGCAGCCCTTGGGTAAAAGCGACAAAGCGCTGGCCATCCGCTTCGATCACATGTCCATATGGCATGGGAACTTGCTCCTGATACTATATATAGCTACGCTTAACGATTCTTGGGAACAGATCCGGCCCCTTATTCGCCCCCGGCCCAAATGCGCTACAAAAGGCGAATCGGAAAGCGCCTCCTTTCCTATCAAGACGCACATCCAAGGACACAGATACCCTCAGACGCCTCTTCACACAGCTTGGCGTCTATTACCGCTTTCGACGCACTTGAATTATAATGTCCAGGGCTTTGCCCTTTTGCGATCGTTCTACATTGCCTGGTATGGCCTGTGCGTTTCCTGCTGCACACTCAGAATCCACAACGCCTCGCCCTGCGCACCCACCGCTCGATCGTCGTCCGCTCACCAAGGATGAGCACAAAAACGTCTAAAAGAGGATCAAGATAACGATGTCGACATTCCGCGCCATTCGCAACGTATTGTATTATACCATGGCTCTAAACTTGGCGGTCACAGCGGCCAAGCTGGTTGTCGGCTATCTCACCGGTTCCTTGAGCGTCATCGCCGATGGCTACGATTCCTTGTTCGACAGCGCCTCCAATATCGTCGGCCTGGTGGGCATTTACATCGCCGCGCGCCCCTCCGATCCCTCTCATCCCTACGGCCATCGCAAGTTCGAGACGTTGGCCGCCGTCAGTATTTCGGGGTTGCTCTTTGTCACCATGGTAGAGCTGGTACAAAGCGCCATCGCCCGCCTGCGCGAGCCCCAGGTTCCCGAGATCAACGCCTGGACCTTTGCCGCCCTATTGTTCAGCATCGCCATGCACTGGTATGTGGCCTGGTACGAATATCGGCGCGGCCAGCAACTCAAAAGCCAGGTGCTCATGGCCGACTCTCTGCATACCCGCGCGGATGTGCTTGTCTCTTTCTCGGTGCTGGTCGGCATGATCGTCGTGCGGCTGGGCTTCCCCATCGTCGACCCCATCCTGGCCTTGATCATCGCTCTGGTGATCGGCAAGATCGGGGTGGATATCATTCGTGAGAGTTCTAACATATTGACCGATGCCGCCGCCTTGGAAGAGCAGACGGTACGCGACATTGCCATGCAAGTTCCCGGGGTAACTTCGCTCCATCGCATTCGCAGTCGCGGCCAGGAGGGCGATATTTATTTGGACCTGCATATACGGGTGGACCCCAAGTCGTCCATTGACGAAGCTCACGCCATAGCCCATCACGTCCAACGGCACCTGGTGGAGCGGATCGAAGGGGTGCGCGATGTCATCGTCCATGTGGAACCTCAGGCGGGCATCTCGACGCCCCAGGCAGCGGCCGTGCACGAACCGATGGCGCAAACGGCCCAGATCCGCCAAATTGCCGGCCGCGTCCCCAACACCTCGGTGCACAGCGTGCGCGCCCAAGAGATCGATGGGCGCCTTTATATCCAATTGCACTTGGAAGTGGAGCCCAGCCTCTCTTTGGTCGAGGCCCACGAATTGGCCAACCGCGTCGAGAACATGTTGCGCGCCGAGGTGCCCGAGCTGGACACGGTCGATATTCACATCGAGCCGACCCATTCGGCCGACAATCGCCCGGCCACGATCGAAGATCAGGCCTATGTCGACGTGCGCAACGCACTGGATCAAGCCACAGCCCAAGTGAGCGGCATAGGCGGCCCCCACGACGTGCGCATCCTCCGCCAGGGCCAAGAGCTGCTCGTCAGCGGCCATTGGGAGAGCGCCGCCGGGCTCAGCATTGAAGAGGCCCATGAACTGAGCCGCCAGCTCGAGCAGCGCATCCGCGAAAAGCTGGCGGAGGCCAAGCTACCCCAGGCGGCCGAGGTGCTCATTCACGTGGAGCCTCGTGAGGAATAGATCACGCCGCAGGGGCGGCGGGTCATTTGTAACGCACTTCGGCCATATTGCCCACAAAGCTGGGCAAGTTCTCATGCCCCATCTGCTGGCGCAAGGCGTGAGCCTCACCCAGATGAAACCAGTAATGATAGATATTGCGCAACAGCAGCATACCCACCGGCTCGCGCGAGGGTTGGCCGCGCCATTGCAAATAGGCGTCCAGCGACTCGTCGGTGATGGCATCCAGAAACCGATCGGCGGTATGCGTGACGGCCCGCCAAATTGCCCACATCTCTTCCCAAGAGGGCGTGCTGGCCGGGCAGCCGTAGCCCACGACTTCATGCAGGCCGGGGAAAGGGTCCTCTCCCAAGCCCATCTGCACCCATAAAAACTTTTCCTGGCTGGCCAGATGGCCGACGATCCAGCTTAAACAGTTAGAGGGCTCCAAGCGGCGCGTGGTGTCCTCCAAAGGGACGCCCTCCAGGCAACGCTGAAACTCGCTCCGAGCAAAGCGCAACTGCGTGACCAGTGGGTGAGGCATGCTGTCCTCCACTATGCTTTATCCTTTTATACCGCTCATAACCACACCCTGCACAAAGTAACGTTGGGCCAGGAAAAAGAGAATGATCAGGGGCAATGTTGCCGTGATTGAAGCAGCCATTAAAAGGTTATCCTGGCGTTCACCTCCTACGGCTGCTGCCGCCTGAAAGCGTTTTAAGCCAATAGCCACGGTGAATTTAGATGGCATATCTAGAAAAATAAGTGGTGTCAAAAAATCATTCCAATGAGCGATAAATCCGATTACAGAGGCCGTCGCAAGTACCGGTTTAGCCAAGGGCATGAGAATACGTGCGTAAATCAACAAAAAATTGGCCCCATCAATGCGCGCAGACTCATCCAGGTCGCGAGGAATAGTCATAAAGAATTGACGCATCAAAAATATGTTAAACGCACCTCCACCAAACCATGCCGGGATAATCAATGGCTTAAAAGAATTGGTCCAGCCGATTTTGTTAAACAATAAATAAGTAGGAATTAGCGTAACTTCTACCGGCAACATCATTGTGCTCAAAGTTATCATGAAAAATATATTTCTACCAGGATATCTAAACCGAGCAAAGGAATAACCAACAATAGATGAGGATAAAATTTGACCAATCAAACTTCCAAAAGTAATGATGCAACTATTCAGGAAATAACGTCCAAAAGGAGCTTTTTGCCAGATAGTAATATAATTCTGCCATTGAGGTACTTTTGGAAACCAAGTAGGTGGGAAAAGATACAATTCCGAGACGGCCTTAAGCGAACTAGAGATTGTCCAAAAGAACGGGATCATAAAAAGAAAAGCAAAGAAAGATGCCAACAAGTAAAGGATCGTTCGACTCACCAGTCGTTGAATTGAAGGTAAATTAACCGATTGAGTGAATCTTTTAGGGAATA
>JACIWY010000275.1 GCA_014360745.1 Chloroflexota bacterium | reverse complement strand
AACGCAACCTCGGGGAGGGATCGTCTATCAGACGCCCCAGCCCGGGGAGGTTCGGCGGGAACGTCGGGCCCCACGAACGCTTACGTGGCAGGCTATTTTGTTGGGCCTCGTGCGTTGGGTCGTCGCTCGGCTGCGAGATTTGATCACCCTGTTGATCCTCGGCGGCCTGTTGATCTGGCTTTTGCCGGCGCTTTTTGTGCAGACCACGGAAGAAGTGCGGCGCCGGCCATGGCCCTGCCTGGGTTGGGGCTTTTTAACCTGGGTGGCGGGCTTTGTAGCTGCGGGGGTGGTTTTGGGGCTGATCTTGGTGCTGGCCCTATTCCTCGGTTTTGTCACTTTAGGGGGATTGGCCGGCGCCGTGTTGGGCATCGGCCTTTCGGGGTTGGGGCTGGCCTTCACCACCTTTTTATTGCTGGTGAATTATGGCAGCAAGTTGGTAGTCGCCATGACCGTCGGCCGCTTGTTGCTGGAAGCCATAGCCCCACGGAGCTTTGCGCGGCCCGACTATGCAGCGATAGAAGAGGGTAACTGGTGGCGTTTGCCGACCGTACCCAGGGAGACGATTGGGCCGTTGTTGTTGGGCGTGGCAATTTATGTCCTATTGCGTGGCGTCCCCCTGCTCGGCTGGCTTGTCGGCTTGATCGTGACTTTCTTTGGCCTGGGAGCCATTGCCTTGCGCTACGCCGATTGGCGCTCGGCTTTGGCCAAACGGCGACTGTAACGCCGCATCTCTCAGCTGTTCAGAAAATTGACCTTCGGCCCAATGTAGTTTATAGTTAATCTAGTATAACTTTAGGAGCGTGTATGTCGGCGATTGCCTGTAGGCTCAATACCACATTTACTTCGCTGCGCAACCGCGATTTTCGCTGGCTTTGGTTAGGCCGCTTGGCCTCTTCGGCCACCTTCGAGATGAGCGGCGTAGTTCAGGGCTGGCTCGTCTATTACCTCACCGGATCGGCCTTTGCCCTTGGTTGGGTGAGCGCCGGCTGGAGCGTCTCGACGTTGGTGCTCTCGTTATACGGTGGCGCGGTCAGCGATCGGGTTTCCAAACGCGCGCTGTTGCTATGGACCCGCGTGGCCATGGCGGTCAATAGTCTGCTGATCGGCCTCTTGATCTCGCTGGATGTGATCCAAGTGTGGCATTTGGCGGCCAGTTCGCTGGCCACAGGCGTACTTTTTGCCTTCATGATGCCGGCGCAGCAAGCCATCATCTCCGATTTGGTCGACCGCGAGACCCTGCTCAATGCCAACTCGTTAAACGCGGTGGGCATGGGGCTGATGGGCATTTTCTCCGCCTCACTGGCCGGCCAGCTTATTGAGACGGTGGGGCCGGCAGCGGTGTACTATGTCATGACCGCCGCTTATATAGGAGCAGTGTTCACCATCATCAAGCTACCCGATATCGGGCCCGTGCATCTCTCACGGGGCACGATATGGGTGGACCTGATGGAAGGCATAGGTTATTTGAAGCGTACTCCGATCTTGCTTACCCTTTTGGGATTAGGGCTGGTGCGCGTCCTTTTTGCCATGCCCTATCGAACCTTGATGCCCGCCTTTGCCCGCAACAACATGGGCCTCGATGCGCGAGGGCTTGGGTTGCTCATGGCCAGCCCCGGCTTGGGCGGGTTGTTGAGTTCGCTCTTTTTATGCTCACAAGGCAATCCGCCGGAAAAAGGGCGTATCTTGCTTGGGTCGGGGATAGGGATGGGCCTCGCTTTGTTGATCTTTCCCCAAGTGCGCCTGTTAGGGTTGACCCTGGTCTTTTTGGCGTTGAGCGGGGCGTTGAACAATGTTGCCATGGTGATGAACAGTACCCTTTTGCAGGCCCACGCCGATGCCGTATATCGAGGGCGCGTGCTCAGCGTGTACATGATGCTATGGGGATTGACGCCGTTGGGCACCTTGCCGGCGGGCTTTCTCGCCGATAAGGTGGGGGTGCCACCGGTGATCGCCGCGCAGGGCATTATGGTCGTCTTGCTCTTTGCACTGGCCTGGAGGCGCCCAAACCTGCTGGAGCTTGCCTGATATCGTCTTGTAAAAAAGATAAACCCTCGGAGATGACATCTCTCTCCGAGGGTTTTGTTGGCCCAAAAAACTGTCTCTCTAGCCGGCTGGCGTTGCCGTCGGGGCGGGGATGGTGGACGATTCGGTGGGCGTCGGTGTAGGTTGAACGGGAGGCGCGTTCAGGAAACGCTCCACGTCAGCGGCGATGTACGAGGGCAGCAGATATACCCGCTCCGGCTCCGTCGGCAGGAGGGTGTAGCGAGCTGAGCGATCGGCGTTCAGCTCGCCAAAGAGGATCTCGTGGGTTGTGCCGTCGCGCAGGGTGAATTTTACGGTCATATCGGGCGGCTCGAGGCCGTATTCCGCCAAGGATACGTTGCCGGTGAGCACGCGACGCGGGCGCAACGCGGCATAGCCGTCAAGAAAGCGGGCGACGCTGTCTTCTCTGGCCACATCCTCGACCGGAGCGACGAGACGCCAGGTATCATCGGCCTGGCGCACCAACTCGGTGCGTTGTTCCGCTGAGGGGCGCGCCAGTTCGATGCGTTCCACCTGGTTAGGAGGCAAGGCGAGGATCTCGGCCAGAGGTGTGGGGGTGGGTGTGCTGCCCGGCTCGGCAGGTGCCGGGTTCTTGCGTTCCACCAAAAAGACAAAGGCCGTCAGGGCTACGGCGATAACCATCAAGATCAAGGTATTGCGGAACTTCACGCTACTACCTCCGTCGCCACCACACGATCGCGCCGGCGATCAAGACGAGCAGTGGGGCGAAAAGGATGTTGGTGTAAATGATCCCGCGAGCCTGGGGCGGCGTCAGGATAACCTGGCGGTTTTCCGGCTCTTTGGGGCGAATGGAGATCAACGACTCTTCTTCGGCCAGCCAGCCCACGGCGTTCATGAACAGGTCGACGTTGCCGATGCCACGCACCTGCTGGAGGATGCCGTTCTCTATAAAATTGGCGTCGCCGATGACCACGAGCCGGCCTTTGGGCTTTGAGGTCGAGTCTTCCGTTTCTTGCGCTTGCGCGGGCTCTATGGCCACTGCAAGCGCAAGCGGCCCTTGCGACTCGTTTTCGTCCTTTTTGACCTGCTGGCTACGATAGTCCGTCTCGGCCCAAGAGTTCTCGCTGCTGGAGGCCAAGTCTTGGATTTGCCACCCTTGAACCGGCTCGCTCGCGCGCGTCAGGGCGCGGGCCGTGGGGAAAAAGGTCGTCAGGCCAGCCATATCTTTGGTGATCTGATGAAATTGATAGCGATCCACCAGTGGCGCGGCGATGTCTCCAAAGAAGGAACGCGTCGGATCTATGATGATATTGTCGGACACGACAAGCCCGTAATCTTGCAGCAAGCCGCCCAGAGGATCCTCGCCTCCCGGTTCGAGCATCACCAACAAGCTGACGCCTTGTTCCACCCATTGCCGGATACGCGAGATTTCGTCGCTGCCCAACGCAACGCGCGGCGCGGCTATCACCAGGACGTTCATCCCTTCAGGCACGGCCTCGGTGGCGGCCAGGTTCACCCTCTCCACGCGATAGTTCTCGTTCTCTAGCACCTGGCGGATCAGACTATAGCCGGAAGATTCGCTGCTTTGTGGGTCGCGCTCTTGGTGCCCGGTCAGGAAAAAGACGCCACGTTTCTCATCGCGCGTAACCTTGAGCAGCGCGCTGGTCAAGTCTTGCTCTTGGACGCCAAAGGTGATCTCGCGTCGTTCGCCGCGCTCAAAGACGATGGTGCCGTCGCGGGCGATCTTGTATTCCATGGCTATACGCCGCTCTACGTCAGGATCGATGAATTCGTAGCTGAGCTTGTCGCTACGAATCGCGTACTCCTGGATGAGATCCTGAGCCTGTTGGCGGTTATAGTGGCCGGGGGTGAAAAAGAGTTTGACGGTTACCGGCTCTTGGAGTGAGGCCAGAATATCCAGGGTTTGCGGGGATAAAGAAAAAGCCTTGTTCTCGGTTACATCCCAGCGTAGATGGTAACGAGTGCCCAGGTAATTCACCAACCCCAGGATAACGACAAAGGCCAGGCTCATCAGCGCGGCATTGCCCCCATAGCGGGCCTGGCGCCCAGTGAGCCATGCCTTGCACTGGGCAGGCTGCGCCAAGGCCGCAATAGCCAGGAGCAACACGCCCAGCCCGCCGACGATCTCTATCCATAGCACAGTTTGGCCGACCACCAATAGAGCACCTAAGGCCAATAGCACCGCCCCGACGCCAACCAAAGCCACGTAGCGCAGATAGGGAGTTAAGCGTTCGGCCATGTTACTTCCACCTCCGCGATTCGAGGACGCGGACGCTTAAAAAGAGAAAGAGCGCCGTGACGCTGAGGTAGTAGATAATGTCCTTGGTGTCGATGACGCCGCGCACCAGGTCTTGCAGATGGTCGAAGATGGGCACGTAAGTGACGATGCCCTCAAGCGTGCTGCCGACAAACTCGCCCAAAGCCCCGGTAAGCCATAGCACGAGGGTGATACCTATGCCCACCACCGCGGCGACGATCTGGTTTTGGGTGAGGGAAGAGCTAAAGACACCGATGGCCAGCAAGCTGGCGCCCAGCAGAATGTAACCCAGATACCCGGAGAGGAGAACGCCGATATCCGGGTCGCCGACGCGCAGCAGCACGATGACAAAGTAACCGGTGAGTAGGACCATCACTATAAAGACGCCCAAGCCGGCCAGGAACTTGCCCAACACCACTTCCCAATCGCGCACGGGCGAGGTGAGCAGCAGCTCAATGGTGCCCATACGTTGTTCCTCGGCCAAGAGGCGCATAGTCAATACCTGAGTGACTAGCACAAGGAAGAGGATGCTCACGCCGTGCAAAAAGACGTAGCGCATCGTCGCCTCTCGCGAGTAGTAGAGGATAAAGCCGAACAGCCCACCAACGACGGCTAGGTAGATGGCGATCACAACATAGGCGATGGGTGAGACGAAATAGGCGCCGAGCTCGCGCCGGGCGATATGATACACGTTTTTCATACAGCCTCCTCCTCAACGGCTCGATCGGCAGCCGGTTCCTCGGTGGTAAGCTCGATAAAGATCTCTTCCAGGCTCATGGACAAGGTGCGCATCTCCACCAGCCCCCAGCCGCCGGAGACGGCCAAGGAAGCCAGTTGAACGCGAGGATCCTCCTCGCCGGAGGAGGGATCCAAGACGATCTCGTAAGTGCCTCGGTCGATCGGTCGCGCACTGAGCACAGCGGGGGCGCGCAAAAGTCGGTCGACGGCGTCCTCGGGTGGGTTAAGCGCTTGCAGGCGCACGCGAATTCCCCCTTGCAGATTGGCGGTTAACCGTTCAGGGGTGTCCTCGGCGACAATGCGGCCCCGGTTGATAATCAACACCCGTTGGCAAAGTTGGCTCACCTCGGGCAGGATGTGGGTGCTGAGGATCACGGTGCGTTCGCCGGCCAAGCTCTTGATCAATTCGCGCACGCTCAGAATCTGCCGGGGATCGAGGCCGATCGTCGGCTCATCCAAG
>JACIWY010000274.1 GCA_014360745.1 Chloroflexota bacterium | reverse complement strand
CCCGGTTTTTTGTCCGAAATGCCCCACAACCCGCTAACGGCGCTCTAGCCGGATGTTCTCGATTCTGCCTGCAAGCGTGAGCCGCGACGGACGCCGACCTGCCGCAACGCAGCGACCACGGCGACGACGACGACGGCCGAAGCGACGACCTCGGGTATGCCGTGGGTGATACCGATGCCGACGGCCGCCTCAAAGGGAATGTACCCTCGGACGACCGCCATCGTCAAGACGAGGACGGTGTTGGTCATCGAACCAACACCGGCCGCGATGGCCAAGCCGACGATCTGCGCTTCTTCGCGGCGCAGCCACCAAAAGATAACAGCGGCCAACACGCTGGAAATCACCGCCAAGACGATGCCTAGCCACAGGAGGTTGCGCGTTACTTGATAGCTAAAGAGGATGAGCAAGAGCCAAAGCAGCCCGGTCATGATGCGCAAGACCGTTTTATTGGCATGGCGCAGCGCGGCAAAGGCGTAGCTGGCCGTGACGCCGATAAAAAGGCGGGGCAGAATGGCCACCAGGGGGTCCTTGAACATGGGGATGGAGGCGCTCATAAAGCTGGCAAAGCCAAACCCCAACCCCACCACCAGGCCCACCAGCGGGCCCTCCAGGATGCCGCCGATGATGGCGGGGATGTGCGCGACGGTGGCGTTTGCGGCGGGGGTGGGCACCGGGATCATGCCCACACGGGTAAAGACCAGAAGCAACGTGATGGCCAACAATAGGCCGGCGGTGATGATGCGACGAATCATTCTCTGTTCGGCGGTCATGGGTTTTTGCTCCTTTCAGGGTAGGTGAAACTGACGTATAAGGATGATCGCGGCCAACAAGGTAAGAGAAAGCAAAAGCGCGACATAATCCCTAAGGGCCAAACAAAGTTGCACCAGATGGGTGCGTCCTCGCCCTCCGCGGTAACAACGGGCCTGGAAAGCCAGCATCATTTCCTCCGAGCGACGAAAGGCATCCACAAAGAGAGGGATGATCAGGCGCGCCACCCGACGGGCATTGGCGATGAGCTGCCAGCGCCCTCCAGCATCGAAGCCGACGCCGCGAGAAGCCTGGGCTTTCATGATCGACTCCAATTGCTCGCCCAGGATAGGGACAAAGCGCAAGGCGATAGCGCCGACCATGGCCAGTTCGTGGCCCGGAAGGTGAAGCACGTTCAAGGGGGCCAGCAACCTTTCCAGCCCATGGGTCAGGGCGCCTGTGGTGGTGGTGTTGGTGAGCAAACTGGTGAGCAGGATCAGGTCTAGAAAACGCGCCAGCGAGACGATCACCAGGCGAACGCCCATAAAAGAGATGCGCACCGTTCCCCACTGGAGGAGCAGCCGGTCTCCTGGCCGGGCGCCGTAAAAAAGAAGCTGGAGCAAGGCGAAAAAGACGATGATCGGCAATGCCGGCTTGATGTTGGCCAGGAGATAGCCCAACGGAAGGCGAGCCATCCACGCCACCGCCAATACGACGAGGAGCAGGAGGGCGTTGTTGAGGTAGGTCGTGGCCAAAACGGTGGCCACGACGAGCAGGCCAAAGGCCAACAGTTTCACCCGTGGGTCGAGGCGATGGACGACCGACTCGCCGGGGATGTACTGGCCGATGGAGACGTGTCTCAGGGTGTCAAAACGTTCCACAGGGCTTCCTCCAGCTCATCGGTGGTGAGGAGCGAGTGATCCAAGGGCACGCCGTATCCGCGTAGCCCTTCGGAGATCTCGATCGCCGGCGGTGGCAATAGCCCATAGGCGATGAGGTCCGTCTCTTGGCCCAGAACCTCGCGGGCGCTGCCGGCCAGGACGGTCCGGCCATCGTCCAAAATGGTAATTCGATCGGTCAATTGGGCGACCTCGGCCATATCGTTGGAGACGAGAAGCACGGTGGTGCCTTCTTCGTTGCGCAAACGGCGCAGCAAGGCATGAATATCGCGCCGGCCGCGCGGGTCAAGGCCGGTGGTGGCTTCGTCGAGGATGAGCAACTCGGGCTTGAGGGCGATCACGCCGGCCAATGCCGCACGCCGCATCTCACCGCCGCTGAGCGAGAAGGTGCGCCGATCGACAAAGGCCTCAAAGTTCAGGCCCACGGCCTCCATGGCCCAGCGGACCCGCTCGCGCAGCGCCTCGCCGCGTAGCCCCAATTGTCGGGGGCCGTAGGCCACGTCATCGCCTACGTAACGTTCGAACAGTTGATGATGGGGATGCTGGAAGACGAGCCCGACGCGCCGGCGGAGCCCGCGCAGGTCTATTTGTGCCTGGGCCAAATCCTGGCCCAAAACGATCACCCTGCCGGCTTGGCTCGGGCGCAGAAGGCCGTTCAGGAATTGCACCAAGGTCGACTTGCCCGCCCCACTGCGCCCTAGCAAGCCATGGATGCTTTGACGTTCGAGGGTCAGGGTGGCGTTATACAGGGCGGTGGTGCTCACCGGCGTGTTGGGCAGATAGGTATGAGCCAGGTTACGCACGGCCGCGATCGGCTCGGCGGAGCTCTGCGTCGCAAGGCCTCTGGCCGGAGGGTGGATGGGCGCCTTTGTTCCATAGAAAGAGTGTGCTGGGGGCAACAAGCCGCGTACGGCGTTGCCCAGCTCCTCGATGGTCAACAGCTCTGGGGCGATGGCCGCGCCGCGTCGGGCCAGACCCGCGGCCACGGTCGTCACCGGCGGCAAGTCGAGGCCGATCTCGGCGAGCCGCGCCCTCTGGGCGAACACTTGGCGTGGAGAACCCTGCAGGGCGATCTGTCCCTCGTCCAGGACGATCACCCGCTCCGCCAGGGCGGCCTCATCCATAAAATGGGTGATGGTTATCAGGGTGAGCCCCTCGCGGTGTAGCTCTTGCAACAGAGCCAATATCTGCCGCCGCGAAAGCGGGTCGAGCATGGCGGTGGATTCGTCCAGAATGAGACAGGCCGGGCGCATGGCCAAGATACTGGCGATGGCCAGGCGCGCCTTTTGCCCGGCGGAAAGGACGCGGGGGTTATGTTGGCGGAACGCCAGCAGCCCGGCATCGCGGAGCGCGGTTTCTACACGCGCGCGCAGCTCCGCCGGCGGAAGGCCCAGGTTCTCAGGGCCAAAGGCGATCTCTTCTTCGACGGTGGTGGCGACAAACTGGTTTTCAGGATGCTGGAAGACGATGCCGACCTGGGCACGGACCTCGACCAGCTTGGCGCTTTGGCGGGTGTTGATACCACACACCCATACCTCGCCCTCGGTGGGCAAGAGCAGGCCGTTCAAACAACGGGCCAGCGTGGATTTGCCGGAACCGTTCTGGCCGACCAAGGCCAGATATTCGCCAGCCTCGATCTCCAGGTCGATGCCGCGCAAAGCCGGGATCGGCGCGCCAGTATCGGTGTCATAGGTGTAATGTAGATTCTTGACGGCGATAAAAGGCTCGCTCAATGGCCCCCCTTGGAAAAAGCGAAAACCTCGCGCCGTCGGCACGCGAGGTTGTTCCTTCCCTTCCCTGGTTGGGTTGGGCTTTAAGAATAGCCCGTCCCTTCTGGCCTGGGACAACGTTTGCTGCCGTCTCGGTCGCAGAGCGATCCAAGCGACGAATTGTCAAGAAAAAGGCTCCTCGACGCCTCTTAATGAAGGTCGCCGGTGCCTTTATTATAGACGGATGGGGCGGAGAAGCAAGTTTGGTGTGGATATGAGGCAAACGCGTATTCTTCCGCTAACCTGGGGCAGAGCTCCGCGCCCCGGTTCTCAGCATGGGACTTGTTCTTATGAGCAAAGAGGATATGATGGCGGCAGGGGAAAAGCCTAGCAGCTTTTAGTTAGGGAGGGGCCATGTTGCCTACGAAGGTCGTGGTGATCGGCGCGGGAAGCGCCAGCTTTGGTTTGAACACCGTCTCGGCGTTGCTGGGCAGCGAGCGGCTGCGGGGAAGCCATGTGGCCCTGGTGGATCGAGATGGCGAGGCGGTTGCTTTGATGGGCCGCCTGGCAGCGCGGTTGAATCGCGAATGGGATGCCGAGATGACGATCAGTACACATACCCATCACGCCGAGGCGTTAGAGGGCGCTGCCTTTGTCGTCTCGGCCATCGAGGTGCCGCCGAGGGAGGCGCTATGGCGCTCCGATTACGAGCTGGCCTTGAAGCATGGCGTGCGCCAACCTTATGCCGAAAATGGCGGGCCGGGTGGCTTCGCTCATGCAGCGCGGAATATCGGGCCGGTGTTAGAGATCGCCCACGATATGGAGCGGCTGTGCCCTCAAGCGTTGTATATCAATTACACCAATCCGATGACGCGCATCTGCGATGCCATCGCCCGCTATAGCGCGATCCGCGTCGTGGGGCTGTGCCATCAGATACGGGTGGGCTATGCCATGGTAGGGTTGGCCCTGGCCGAACCGCTGGGGTTCGACGTTCCCAGTGGTTTCACGGGCACCCAGGCCCATCCGAGGACGATCCCGCCAATGTTGGCCATGGCTCGCCAGGCACAGGAACGCTTGACGATCCGCGCGGCAGGGCTCAACCATTTCACCTGGATGTTGAGCCTGCACGACAAGCGCAGCGGCGAGGACCTCTATCCGCTCTTTGCCGAACGTTGGGCGGCGCTGGAGCCCTCTTTTGAGCCGCTGACGCGCAAGGTGTACGCTGCGTTTGGGCTTTTTCCCATCCCGGGCGATGAGCACTTGTGCGAATATCTGCCCTGGTTGAGCGACCCGATCATCAGGCCCTGGGAAAAGTACGACGTCCGTCTCTACGATTGGGATCTCATGGCACGTCGGCGGGCCGATCGGCGGGCCGATATCGCCGCCATGGCCGATGGTACCAAGGGGATCGAGCAGCTGCGCACGGCCGATAGCGAAGGGGCGTTGGAAGTGATCGAGAGCGTGGCCGGAGCCGAGGCGCGCTATCACCAGGCGGTGAACGTGCCCAACCGCGGGCAGGTCGCCAACCTGCCGGAAGGAGCGATTGTAGAGACGCCGGGGGTTTCGTCGGGCGCGGGGGTGGAGGGCCTGGCGGTGGGCGCCCTGCCGGAGGGCATCGCCGAGTTGTGCCGGCGCGAGATCACGGTGGGGCGCCTGGGGGTGGATGCCGCCGTGCATGGCGACCGGCGGGCGGCGTTGCAATGCCTGCTTTTGGATCCGGTCATTACGGATATGGACACGGCGGAGCGGGTGTTGGAGGAGTATTTGCGCGCCTATCGAGAGCCTCTGGCGCAGTTTTGGGCCTAGCAGGTGCCCGACATTTTCTGCAATGTCGGGCACCCCTCTCGCCTATTGGGGTTCGCCCGTCGAGCCATCGGTATACAATCGCTCGCCGTGCAACATGCGCAGGCGCACGTCGTAGCGCCCCGGGCGCGTGGGCGCCAAGTGCCCCGACTCGACCATCAGGTCCAACGGGCTGAGGCGGGTCTGCAAGGGCAGTGTCACTTTTTCGTGGCAACGCGCCGATTCATAGATGGCCAGCACCATCTCCAGCGCCTTGAGGCCGTTGGTGGCCTCGTTGCGATGGGTTGGGATCTTGCCTTCGATCCAATCGGCCAACTCCACCGCCTGCCCG
>JACIWY010000273.1 GCA_014360745.1 Chloroflexota bacterium | reverse complement strand
TCCACGGCGTGCGTGCCAGCATCAACGGGCAAGCCAGCCAGATCCGGGTGGAGATGGTCAAAAAAGGGCTGCGCAATATCACCTTTGTGCGCGCTCGTCGCGTGGCCGAGCTGATTTTGATCTATGCGCGAGAGGCGCTGCGTCGCCAGGCGCCGGAGCTGGCAGAGCGGATCAGCGCCTATCGCGGTGGCTATTTGCCTCAAGAGCGACGCGAAATCGAGCGGCGCCTCTTTACTGGCGAGTTGTTGGGGGTGACGGCCACCAATGCCTTGGAGCTAGGCATCGACGTCGGCCAGCTCGATGCCACCGTATTGGTGGGCTATCCGGGGACGATCGCCAGCACCTGGCAGCAAGCCGGTCGCGCCGGGCGGGGGCATCGTGCCGCGCTGACCATCCTTCTCGCGCAGGATAACCCGCTGGATCAATATTTCATGCGTCATCCCCAAGACCTCTTTGGCCGAAGCCCGGAGCACGCGCTGATCGATCCCGACAACGAACACGTGTTGCGTGGTCATTTGCTCTGCGCCGCCTATGAGGCACCGCTCAGGCGCCAGGATGTTGCCTACTTTGGCGCGAACCTGGAGCCGGTGGCCGAGGTGTTAGAGGAAGAAGGGCTGCTGGAAGCGCAAGACGACGGTTGGCGTTACCTGGGCGAGGATTATCCGGCGCGCCACGTTAATCTGCGTTCTACCTCTGGCGACACCTTTTTGCTCATCGACGAGACGGACGGGCGCAAGGTGCTGGAAGAGATCGACGCGGCCACGGCCTTTTTTCGCATCTATCCGGGGAGTGTGTATCTGCACCAAGGGGAATCGTACCTGGTCACAGGGCTAGACCTGGCCTCCAGGGTGGCCACTGCCCGCGCGGTCGAGGTGGATTATTACACCCAGGCGATGGAAGTCAACGAGGTCCATATCGTGCGCTCGTCTGCTGTGCGACACCTGGCAACGACGGACGTTTTCTTTGGCCGGGTGCGTGTCCGGCAACAGGTTATCGGTTTTTATCGCAAGCAGCAGTTCACAGATATGGTGCTCGACGAACAACCGCTAGACCTGCCCCCCTACACGTTCGAAACCCAAGCGCTTTGGTTTACTATCCCCGAAGGGTTACAGCGCGAGGTGCAGGCGCTGGGGCTCGCTCTGGCCGGGGGGCTGCATGCCGTAGAGCACGCTTGCATCGGTATGCTCCCCCTTTTCGCCATGTGCGATCGCGACGATATCGGCGGCCTCTCTACCCTCGTCCATCCCGATACCGACCAGGCGCAGGTGTTCATCTACGATGCCCACCCAGGCGGGGTGGGCATCGCCCGCAAAGGGTTCGAGTTGGTCGAGCAGCACTGGCGCAGGACGTTGGAGGCGGTGCGGGAATGTCCCTGCGAGGCGGGCTGCCCATCGTGCATCCAATCGCCCAAATGCGGCAACAACAACGAGCCGCTGGACAAGCTGGCGGCGGTGGTCATTTTGAATGGGCTGCTCGGCAGAGCGGCCGGCTGAGGACACCCCTAGCCGACTTGGTATTTTTTGATCGCCTCCTCGTCCCAATCTATTCCCAAGCCGGGGGCGTCGGAGAGGTAGATATAGCCGTCCGAACGGAAATCCACCGGCCCCATGAGGAGGTTGCGGTGTGAGGTGGGATAGCTCTCGGTGATAAGCCCATTCTCCACCGAAGCCACGCAACAGGCCCCGACGTTCGGGTTGCCGTGGGGGGCCATCGGCAGGTGGTTGGCACTGGCCAGAGCTGCGATCTTGAGCCATTCGCTGATCCCGCCGCAGATGTTCGGATCCGCCTGCACCACTTCCGCCGCTCCGGCATTGATCAGGTCGCGGAAGCCCCAACGGGTGAACTCGTTCTCGCCGCTGGCCACCGGCATATCCAGGGCCGCGGCGACCTTGGCCCCGCTGGTGAAATCGTCGGCATGGACGGGCTCCTCGAACCAAAAAGGCTCATATTTTTCGACCATGCGGCCAAAACGGATGGCGGTGTTGGCGTCCCAGGCGTTGTTGGCGTCGATCATTAACTCGACCTCGGGGCCGATGGCCTCGCGGGCGATGCGCACGCGCTCTGCGTCCTCCCGAAGGCTGATGCCGTTCCAGCCGACCTTCATCTTGACGGCGCGAAAGCCATCCTTGACATAACTCTCTAGTTCGGCGGCGAGTTCGCGCAGCCCCTTACCTTCGGCATAATACCCGCCGGCGGCATAGGCCCACACCCGCGCCTGGACGCCCCCGGCCAGCCTCCACACGGGCTGGCCCAAGGCTTTGCCTTTCAAATCCCAGAGAGCGTTGTCCACGACGCTCATGCAGGTGATGTACTCCCCCTTGGCCACGGGCTTGCGCGTGCGGCCCATGTACATCTTGTCCCAGAGATAGCCGATGCGCAGCGGATCCTCGCCGAGCAGCTTTTGTTTGAGCGGGCCGAGGATCGTCGCGCGTGCGCTCGCCGAGGCCGAGCAAGGGGCCATGCCAAGGACACCCTCATCGGTGTGAATCTCGATCCTGGCTTGGCGTGTGTGCGTGGTTTTGATGATCGAATTCCAGAAAGGTTGCTCGAGCTCTCCCAGGTCTACCACGCTGATGGTGATGTCTGTGATCTTCATTGTGCGCTCCTTTTCTTTAGGAATTATCGACTATTACCAATTTTAAGCTGCTCTCAAGCTCTCTTGTTGCACAGGACGACGATGGTGGTAGGGGCAAAGAACCCTCCTTGTCGATGCAGCACCTGCAAGCCGGGCCATGTTCGATACTCCTCTTCGCGGGGCAGGCGCGCGCCGATCAAGTGCCATGCTTGGTCGACCAATCGCGCCCGCCATGAGCCATCATGATATTCCGAGAGGGCGATCATGCAACCGCCAGGGCGGAGGTGGGACAGGGCCTGCCCGGCCACAGCGGCGGTATCGGGCAGGTGTTCCATCAACCAAGTGGCCAAGATAAGGTCAAAAGGGCCCTCTGGCCAAGGGTCGCAAAGGAGGTCCATCCGCCGGAACTCGACACCGGGCAGGCCCGTGAACCTGCTCCGTGCCTGGGCCAACATACGTTCGCTCACATCCACGCCCAGATAGGTGGCGAAGGGAATTTTTAGGCTCAGCAGGTGGTCGAGGTTCTCGCCGGTGCCGCAGCCGAGATCCAATAAATGGGCTTCTGGATGGACGCGCGCTCGGAGCTCTTGGGCCAAGGTCGAAAAAGCCTTTCGATAGCCGATATAACGCCAAAGGATCCCGATCCGACGGTATAACGGTGCCCAGCTTCCATAAAAGGCCGAGGGAGAGAGTGGGGCATGGCGCAAAAGACACAGCCCCAACACGGTCTCGAGGGCTCCCAAAAGGCGCAAAAGCCAATTGGGCCAAGCGGCCAGGGTATGCAACAACCTGGCCGCTGGCGAACCGTCTTGTCGGCGTAGGCCCGGCCATTTGGCCCATAAGCGGGGGTAGCGTCTCCCCAGCAGCAGGAACAGGGCCCCCTCCAAGAATAACAGCCCGGCCAACACCCGAAGGAAGAGCTTGCCCATGACTCTCCTTTGCCCCGGCGTCGGTAACGCGAAGCGAAGGAAGGGCCCTCGTTGGCCGATGGACAGGCGCCTATACGACCATCCTTCGCAACATCGCCAGGCGATCTGGCGCCTGGAGCAACGGGCATGGTAACGCGGACGCAAGGGGTTGTCAATCTTTTCACACTGTTGACATATTGTATAACTCCTCCCGATCAAACCCTGCCGGCTGCCGATCGGCGGCTCGCAACTGCCGGTTTTCGCATTGCAGACCATCCCTAGATGCCACATGCTCTGCAGTGAGCGCTCTCCGTGTAGGGCGCTCAAGATCTGCAGTGCCACCCCCCACAACGGATGGCTCGCGGATCCGGCACACGTCTGAGTCCAGAAGACTGTCCCCTTTACCGTCATCGCGCACCTCTTTTTCCCTTAACCTTGTAACTCCGGTAGGCCCTATGCTCTGCCCTTTGGCCTTGAGTGTGCGAGTGCGTTGGGCTACAATGAGAGGCGAGGTAGCTGCAGAGCATCGTATGTACGTTGGCAGGTTCGGAGGTGGGGCATGGAGAGCCGGGATCAGGCTGGGGATTCACAAGCTCGCGCAGGTTGACAAACGATTGCAACCGGCGCTGCCATCCGACGGGCTGCTGTGCCCGCTCGAATGCTGCGACGAGTCGGCGCCCCCGGCCGTAAGCTGTAGCATCTGGCGCCGGAAAAACCGATCGCCACGGGGCAACTTGGCGAAGGAGGTCTCTTATGGCCTTTAATGACCAAACTCGGTTTGACGTTTTACAGTGCCCTCAATGTGGGGCCGGCCTGGAAGGCGCCTCAGAGGGGTATGTCGTCTGCCAATATTGCGGGGCCAGCCTGGTCATCCGGCAGGGAGGGGGCGAGGCCGGGCCACAAGAAGCGGTGCGCGGTATGCGGCTGCGGCAGTTCGTCTATACCGATGCCCAGGGCACAGGGCTGGAGATGTTCCGCATGCTCATGCCCGTCGGCTGGGAGTTTCAGGGGGGCTGCCATTGGATGCTGGATAACCCCGGCATGCCCGCCACGCTGGGCTTCCAGATGCGTAACCCTCATGGTGCGGAGGCTTTTGAGGTGCTGCCCAACATGAACTTTACCTGGAACAACAACCCGATGACGCGGATGATGTTCCCCGTGGGTTCGCGCTATTTTGGTGCGGAGGTACGCCCGCCGATGGGCGCCCGCCAGGCCATGCAGGAGCTGGTCTTACCGCGCTATCGTTCGGGCGTGCAGAACCTGCGGGTGCTGGCCCTGGAATTGCAGCCGGATTTGCCGCATCTGGTCAAAGCGGAGGCCGTCGTCGAGGGCGGGTCGGCGGAAGGGGCCAAAGCGCATATCCGCTACACCTGGGGACAAACGGCCCTCGAGGAGGAAATATACAGCGTGGTGGAGGTCTTTCGCGCCCCGATCGTCACCATGTTCGGCGCGTATGAGGCGATCTTTTGGTTCGTGGACTATTTGTTCTCTTTCCGCACGACCGCAGGCCATCTGAAGGCTATGACCGATCTATTCACGGTGATGATCAAGTCGTTGCAGGTCAATCCCTATTGGTATGCTGCTTACAAGTCCATCGTTCAGTTTTTGGCGCAACAACAAATCCAACGCATCTACCACATCGGCCAGATCGGCCAGATCATGGCCCAAGCCGGACGAGAGATCAGAGAGCAAAACTTGAACGACTGGTATCGACGCCAGGAGATCTGGGATCGACTGGCCGAGGATCGCAGCCGGGCGATCCGGGGGGTGGATGCTTTTTACGATCCCCATCGCGAGCAGGTGGTGGAGCTGCCCTCGGGCTATGGACACGCTTGGGCGAACAACCTGGGGGAATATATTGTGACCGACAACCCCAACTTTAACCCCAACTTGCATTCCAACCTGCACTGGGAGCCCATGTCGCCGCCATAGAATGACAGCATGTGCCAAGTTTCTTTTTGATCTTCTATTCCTTCGGAGGATGAACGTGCTTCGCTTGGGTATTCACTGGCAAATTTTTACCATCTTG
>JACIWY010000272.1 GCA_014360745.1 Chloroflexota bacterium | reverse complement strand
TTGTGGGTGGCATCCAAGCCCCGATCAGTGGCTTGGTGAACACCCTGGCGGCCGTGTTGCGCGGCCTGGTGAACGTACTGGATGCCTATCGACAAAAATTAGAAGAGGCACAAGCCTGATCGCCTGTGCCTCGCCGTATCTGACAGGAGGTTTTTCACCGTGACCAAAGAAGAACTTATTGACGCCATCAGCAATATGACCGTCTTGGAATTGGCCGAGCTGGTCAAAGCCCTCGAGGAAAAGTTCGGCGTGAGCGCCGCGGCCCCCATAGCCATGGCTGCCATGCCCGGTGCCGCAGCCGCCGCCGAAGCACCCGCCGAGGAAGAGGAAAAGACCGAGTTTGACGTGGTGCTCACCGCCGTGGGCGAGCAAAAAGTGCAAGTCATCAAGGCCGTGCGCGAACTGACCAACCTCGGCCTGCGCGAGGCCAAAGCCGTTGTAGACGAGGCGCCCTCGGAAGTGCTTAAGGGCGTCTCCAAAGAAGAGGCTCAAGCTGCCAAGGAGCGTTTGGAGGCCGCAGGCGCGACCGTCGAAGTACGCTAATGCGCCCTCCTTATCGCCAAGTGCCGGGCACCCCCCTTTTACAGGCTGCGCCCGGCACTTGCCTTACTCCACCCAGATATGCGCCGGCCCCTCTGTCACCTCGCCGATGACCCACGATTCGTGCCCCAGCTCGCGATAGCGCCGGGCAAAGGCATCCGCATCCTCCGGCGGGAGCGAGATGAACAAGCCTCCGGAAGTCTCGGGGCAAAAGGTCAGCAGCTGCATCTCGTATTCCAAGCGTTCGGCAAAGGTGACATGCACACCATAGTCCGCCATATTGTTGTTGGCCATGGCGGGAAAGAGGAGATCGTTCGCATAAGCCTTGACGCCAGGCTGGAAGGGAAGGGCATCGAAGTGGATGCGTAACCCCACACGGCTGCGCTCCGCCACCTCATAGCCATGTCCCAACAACCCAAAGCCGGTGATGTCGGTTACAGCATGAAGGGGTCCATCGGCCAGGGCGAAGGCAGCGTCCTTGTTCAGCTGCTTCATCCAGCGCGTGGCCTCGGCAATATGCTCCGGCGCGGCCAGGTCGGCCTTGTAGGCAGTGGTGATGATCCCCGAGCCCAACGGCTTGGTCAGGATGAGCAGGTCGCCAGGCCGCGCGCCGGCCTTGGTGGCCACCCGCTGAGGATGCACCCAACCCAGCACGGCCAGGCCGAATTTGGGCTCCTCATCGTCAATGGTGTGCCCGCCAGCGATGATCGCCCCGGCCTCTCGAACCTTCTCCGCACTGCCCCGCAGGATACCTGTGATGACCTCCTCCGGCAGATCACCCGGCAAAGCCGCCAAGTTCAGCGCCAAAAAAGGTCGCCCTCCCATGGCATAGACATCGCTCAGCGCGTTCGCCGCGGCGATGGCGCCGTAATCGTAGGGGTCATCCACCACTGGCGTAAAAAAGTCGGCGGTAAAGATGAGCGCGCGCTCTTCGTCGACTCGCCAAACGGCGGCGTCGTCAGCTATCGACAGCCCCACTACTAGCTCGCCGTAGAGCCGCTCGTCAAATATTTCTCCCAAGTGGCGCGTGACCCGCGCCAGGGCGGCAGCCGCCCGTTTGCCCCCTCAACCAGCCGCCTTGGCCATCTGGGTTAGGCGCAGGGGCTCGTTGGGGTCGCGGGATAGCGCGCCAAGCACACAATTCATCGACTCATTCTCCATCAAGGTAATTCCCCGGCTCTCGGACGCCAGGGCCTCCGCGCGCCGGGCGCCGACGCGCGGAAGGAGACGACTCTATTATAACGCCAATTGCTTCCGACCCCAAGGGCACGCGGGTCTGCCCGGCAATTGTCAGCAATGAAACTGTGTCGCCTTGCGGCGAGCGATTTTTCCCCCCCACCTTCTGTGTACAGCCTGCAAAGGCAGGCTTTGCACCCCTTGGGGAGCAGGGCCGATATGCCTATGCAGAGCCCAGCCGATGTCTGAGATTCTCCCACAACAAATCCAGCTCTTCCATGACCAGAAGCCGCGCAGCGGCCAAATAGGCCACCGCCCCCACGACGAGCGCCAAGCCAACGACCAGGAGATCGCCGATAAAGCCCCCCAGTCGCGGCTCCACCAAGGCACGGACCAGCCACCCCCCTAAAGCGACGGGCAAAGAAGCCACGAGCGCCTTGAGCGAGGTAGAGACCATCCCATAGCCACGCAGACCGTCGAAACGACGCTTGAAACATATCAGCATGATGACGGCGTGGCCTGCAAGCTGGACCGAATTGGCCAGCACCAAACCCAAAAAGCCCCAGCCGGCCAGGAAGGCCAATGTGGGGCCTACGACGAGGTACACGAGCACAGCCACGATCCCCACCACCACCGGTGTGACCGTGTCTTTTTGCGCGTAAAAGGCGAACACCAACGGCAAATCGATAGCCGCAAAGGGCAGCCCGATCAGATAGAGCCTGAGTGCCCGCCAGGTCTGCACGGCATCCTCTGGGGTGAACTCGCCCCGTTGGAAGATGAGCCGGATAATCGCGGGCCCCAAAGAGAACAGCAGCGCCGTTGCCGGCACGATCACTACCAACACCAGGCGCAAGCCACGACTGAAGGTGCGCTTGAAGCGATGCAGATCGAGGGCGGCATCGATCTGCGACAGTACGGGTAACACCGCCAAAGAGATGGCCATCGACACCAAGCCCAGGGGAAGCTGAACGAGAAAGGTGGCCTTGGTCATCCAGGTAATAGCTTCGTTCACCGTGCGCGAGGCCAGATTGCGGTCGATAACAATGCCCACGTTCTGGACGACGATGCTCAACACCACCGGCGCATAGAGGCTCAGAATCCTGCGCACGACAGGATGTCGCCAGTGCAGGCGTACCCGCAACCGCGCCCCACGTAAACCGGGTAACTGCACCAGCAGTTGGCAAACCGAGGCCACCAGGATACCTACGCTGAGACTGGCGATATTCAGCTTGCCGGCCAACAGCACCACGGCCATGATGACGCCCAAGTTATGCGCCGGCGCGCCGATGGCGGGATAAACAAAACGCCGGCGGGCATAATGATAGGCCTGCAAGATGCCGGAAAAGCCATAGATCAGGATGGCCGGCACGATGATGCGCGCCAGCACCGTCGCCGTGGCCAAAAGTTCCGCGTCAAACCCCCCCACCAGCAAAGGGGCGATCCAGGGAGCCGCCAACTCGAGAACCAACACGACGGCCAACAGCACGACAACGGCCAACGAAAGAAGGGTCGATAGCGCTTCATCCAACTCTCGGCGGTCGGCGCCGGCATATTCGCTGAGCACGGGCACCAGCGCGGCGCTGAGCATCCCGCCGATGAGCAACTCGTAGACCATCTTGGGCACGCCGCTGACGGCATCAAAGGCGCTAGTAGCCCCGCTGGCGCCAAAGATGCCCGCGATAACCGATTCGCGCACCAGCCCCAACGCCCGGCTGGCTACATTGCCCAACGAGTTGATCCCCGCAGCGCGCACCAAGCCGGCGACTGCGCCGGCCTCTTCACGCACAGGAGCCACGCCGGGTATGCCATCGCCCAAGGGTGGCTCGGAAGACGGCGCACCGGTGACGCCGGTTAACTCGACCACTGGCCCCCCGGTTCCATCAAAGTGCGCCTACCCCGCCGACTCCAAGATCTCGCCTAGCGCCTGAAAGACCTCGTCGAGATCTTGTTCGCTGACATAGCCCATATGACCGATGCGAATCATCTCCACGCCGGGCGCCTTGCTGGCCCCCACGATGATCCCATAGCGTTCGCGCAAGGCCCGCAGCACCTGCATCGCGTCGGCTTGAGAGCCCAGCTTGACCGCCGACACGGTGTTAGATTCATAGCCCGGCCGGGCAAAAAGCCCCAAGCCCAACGTGCGCACCCAGCCCCGCGCGTACTCGCCGATGCGTATATGTCTCTCCTGGAAGGCCTCGCGCCCCTCTTGGACCATACGCTCCAAGCTGGCGTGCAGCCCAAAAACGACGGGGACGCTGGGCGTCGCCGGAGTTTGATGGCGGGCCGCGTATTGCCGGGCCTGCCCTAAATCGAGGTAGAAGCGAGGCATTCGGGCTCGCTCGTAAGCCGCCCACGCCCGCTGGCTAAACGTGAGCAACACCGCGCCGGGAGGCGCCATCCAGGCCTTTTGTGAAGCGGTGACCACCACATCACAGCCCCAGGCGTCGGTGCACAGACGGATGGCCGGCACGCCGCTGATGGCATCGATCAGAATAAGCGGGGCGGGATCGGCAGCATCATGGATGGCCCGACAGAGCGCCTCTGTGTCGTTGGTCACCCCGGAGGAGGTCTCGTTCTGGGTCAAAAGGACGGCGGCGAAGGGGCCCTCTTCAACCACCTTGGCCGCCACCTGGGCGGGATCGGCAGGAGAGCCCATCGGATAAGAGAGCATCGTCACTTGGGCACCATAGGCCGAGGCGATCTTGGCAAAGCGCTCCCCAAAAGAGCCGATAGACACCGCCAAGACCCGATCACCGGGCGATAGGGTATTCACAATCGCCGCTTCCATACCCCCGGTGCCAGAGCAAGTCAGCAAATACACGTCGCCCTCGGTCTCTAAAAAGACCTTGGCCCAGGAGACAATGTCCTGAAGCATGGCTTCGAACTGGGGGCCGCGATGATCGATCATCTGCTGCCCCACAGCATCGATGACATGGGGTGGAAGGGGGGTCGGGCCGGGAATGCGTAGGTTCATGACTCCTCCGGAATACCCTGTCCTGTTATAGATCTTTGAGCGGCATATAGGCCAGAGCTTTTTCAAGGCTATCTTCTACGATTACATAGTATATCAATTCCTGCCTTTCATCGCCAGACAGGCGTAGATCATCGATGCTGGCCAGCATACGCCCCTGTTGCCCGGCGTCAAAAAGGATGACATTATGACGATTGCTGATCAGCAACGCCGCTTTGCCGTTGGCAGGCTGACTGAGCGCGCCCCAGCGGTGACCAAAGAACCAAGCCGCCCAAGGGGTTGCCCGGCGACGTAGCTCCTCTCCATGCAACACCAAACCGGCGGGATCGGCGCCCAAGCCGAGGGCAAAATCGCCACCCAGGCGCACGCGCTGGGCTGTCGGCCTCAAGTTGCGCACGCTGTAAACGACCTTGAGCGTATTAGAGTGCCCTACCGTCAGCCATTTCAGCTCAAAAGCCAGGTCGTGTAGTTCGTGTTTCTGCGGACGAGCGCCGACGCACACACCGCGCCAGCATAGCCCGTACTCATCGACCTCCTCCAACGGCTCGACCGAGTTCGATTCGCGGTAAAAAAAGCCCTCCCAACACCAAGAATCCGCCGGCAATACGCGAGGCGAGATGCCCCCGAACCAGGGATAGAACCAAGCCAGGTGTCCTCGCTGCGGGAAGGGGCTCCAAACCAAGTTCTCAGCGCCACCGGCCTGCTCCCAGGCGATGAGAGCGGGGCCAAAACTTGGCGCCAAGACAAAGCGTGAGCGCCCATTGTCGAGAATCCATACTTCCTGCCCCTCCCTTTGCCCGGAATAAACCTCGACGGGGGATGGCTTGCCCAAGCG
>JACIWY010000271.1 GCA_014360745.1 Chloroflexota bacterium | reverse complement strand
TTGTTGGAGCGGTTGTCGGTCACATAAAAGCCTTTGCCCTTGAAGACGATCCCCACCGGATGGATGACACGATGGACACGCCCCTCGCACTCGGGGCATTTTTGCAGAGGCTCATCGGAAAAATGCTGAAAACGATCAAACCGGATACCACATTCCTCGCATTTGTACTCATACGTGGGCATCTATCCATCACCTCCGCCATGTCGCCCAATCGGGTAATCCCTACGGCGTTTTGATATTGCCGACGATGGCAACTGAGAAGGGATTATATCCCAAGGCAAGGGCGGCGGCAAATTCTGGCGCCCAAAAAACACGGCATCCGTACTCGTCAGAGCCCTCTCTCGATAGGGCCGGGGACGCCAAGCAAAAGGCTGAACAGGCGATCAGAGCGCGGGGCCCCTGCCCCGCCGAGCTGGCAGACGGGGATGCATACGCCCTTGGCGCCCGCGCTCCGGTCAAGCATGAAACTGTCGCGGCCAAGCATGGCGCGCAAGACGGCGAACAGGCGATGCTGCAAAGCGATCGAACCATAGAGATAACACGGCACAAGTTCGTCCGGCCCGCTCTGACGGCCTTGGCATTGGCCGGGATGGTTTGGGGGCTGTGGGCGCTGGGTCACTATGGCGCGGTACGTGCCGGGCCGGACGCGCTTTCTATAGCCCAAACAGCCGCGATATCCACACCTGACCAAGAGCATCGAACCGCTGAGGCCAAGGCCCACGAACAAACCTTGCCCAGGGCGTGGCTTACCCCAAGCGCGACGCCCTCATGGACCCCGACGCCATCGCTCACGGCTTCGCCTTCGCCAACCGCCACCCCGACGCCGACTTTATCCCCCACGGCCACGGCGACGGCGCCCCATACAATACCCCCCAGCCCAACGCCCATCCACCTGCCGGCCAATGGCGACCCAACGCGCATCCAGGCGCCGGCCATCGGCCTGGACGCGCCGGTGATCGCCGTGGACGCCTTTCAGAGCGTCGAGGGGTTGGTCAACTGGCCCGTCGCCGATTACGCCGCCGGCTTTCATCGCGGCACAGCCCGGCCAGGCTACGCGGGCAACACCGTGCTCTCCGGGCATAACAACATCCGCGGCGAGGTCTTTCGCGATCTGTACAAACTGATCCCCGGCGACGCCATCTACCTCTGGGTGGGGAACACTCGCTACCATTATCGGGTCTATGCCGTCTACCGGCTGCCCATCGCCAACGCCCCGCTGCAAGTATTGCGTGACAACTTGCGCTTCCTCTTGCCCACCGAGGACCAAAGGCTCACCCTAATCACTTGTTGGCCCCCTTGGAGCAACACGCACCGCGTCGTCGTCGTGGCCTTTCCGGCGCCCTATGAGCCTTCGGAAGGTTCCTCGGCCGAGCCGACTTTTTGATCCCCGCCTTCGACGGCTGCCAAGGCCCGTGTGAGCGCCAGCCATTCATCGATGGACAACGCCTGGGCGCGGTGCTGCGGCGCGATGCCGGCTTCTCGCAGCGCCTCCGCCACGGTCTCGCGCGGCAGACCCAGATGGCTGCTTAGGCTATTGAGCAGTTGTTTGCGTTTGTGGGCAAATCCGGCGTGCACCACCCGAAAGAAGGCTTCCAACTCGGCCGCGGGCACGCGCGGATGAGGATAGACATCGATTTGTAATACGGCCGAATCCACCTTGGGGCGCGGCCAAAAGGCGCCGGCCGGGACGGGGAAAGCGATATGCGGCCGGCCGAACACTTGGACCCCAATGGCCAACAGGCTCATCTCGCCGGGCTGGGCCACGATGCGTTGCGCCACCTCGCGTTGAACCATGACCGTCATCTGCACAGGCCGTGGCTCGGCGCCCAACATATGGCGCAGCGCCGCCGAGGTGATATAGTAGGGCAGATTGGCCACGACCTTGTAACGGCCCAGTTCCTCGCGCGGCACACCCAGGGCTCGTGCGATCGCCGACGGCGGATCGAGCTCCAAAATATCGCCTTGAACGATGTGAACATTCGTCAACCCGGCCAGGGTCTCGGCCAATACGGCCAACATGCGGCGATCCAACTCGACGGCCACGACCTGCCCGGCCCGATGGGCCAATTCTCGGGTGAGCAATCCCAGCCCCGGCCCCACTTCGAGCACCACATCTTCCACCGACAGATCCGCCGCAGCGAGGATGCGCCCTTGGATACGGCGATCGACCAAAAAGTTCTGCCCCAGGCCTTTGGACGGGCGGATGCCGTGGCGCCGCAAAAGGGCGAAAACGTCCACCGCACCCTACTCTCTTTCCTTGGGATAGTTGGGAATGACCCAATTGATCTCATCCTCTGGCGGCGCCGGCGCCAGGAGATACACATCGACCCAACGATGCCAAAGCTCCAAAGCATCGTCATCAAAGCAGAGATCGATGCGCCGCCATTTGATGGCGCTGCCCGTGTCGGCGGCAACAGCGTGACCATAACCGGGGATATACACCTCCTGGCGCAGGTTGATCACCCGTGGATCCACCGCCACCAGCCCCTTGCGCGCCCGCAAACCCAAGCGGGTGAAGCCAAAGTAAGAGGCGCCAGGCGAGACTCCTGCCGTGCTAGCGCTATAAGAGGTGGCCAACATGCGCAGATGCCGCCAATAGGTGATGGGGCCATCGGGCGTGTCCAGCGTGCGCAGCGGGATCCAAGTCCCATAGCGGATCACCCTGTCCTCCGGCTCTTGAGCCATCCAGCGCTCCTGTTCGAGATGATACAGTTCGCGCCCATTTTCATAACGCACGCGGATGAGTCGCCGTCTGGCTCCCTCTCGCCCCCACACGCGAATCTCGCGTTGATCGATCTCGAGAGAAGGGTCAGGCTCCCAGCGCGTCTCGAAGGGGACGGGTATCTCTTCGAGGTATTGTTCCTCCTGGACGCGCACCAGGGCGACGCGCATCTCCGGTTCTAGGGGTGCGTCCAGCCCGGGCAGGACGCGATCCAACTCCCCCACGGCCACTTGGAGCTCGTTAAAAAGCCCGGCCACCGTTTGTGCCAGTGTGCGCGCCATCCTGGGCACGCCGCCGACCTCGACCACGACCGGCACAGCACGCCAAATGCGCACGGTTAACCTCGGCCGGATCTCGGCCTCGAGGCCCGGGAGAACCTCATCCCCAGCATAGATCTCGATCCCTTGTTCATAAAGCGCCTCGCCCACCGTGGTCGCCGCCGTATGGAACTCCAGGGTGGTGGAGCCATCCTGCACGCCGATCGGCACGGCGCGCCGCAGGCTGAGGCGCAGCGGGCGCCTCAAGGCGCGCACCAGCGCCGAAAGATCATAACCGACGCAATCTTCCTCTACACACCCCCCATCAGGGACGGGCAAACGGGTGTCGAGGGCGCAGCGCACGCCGCCCATGAAGATCTCATCGTGAGGCAGAACGGCCACGCCCGAATCGGCCAGCGCGCCGGCGACATCCTGGGCGTGTGTACGCACTACCGTTAGCTCGTCATCGTGGAGCAAGTAGACCGTCCGGGCGACATGGAGAATGATGGGCGCGCCCTTACGCATGGCCGGCAGCGAGGGCCACTCCACCCGGTCCTCGGGAGACAGAGCAATGCCCATTTGTTGCAGCACTTTGTGGGGCAAAACTCGCCGTATGCGTCGCGTGACCACGACATCGCCGATTTGCACGCGGACGAGATGCTGCGTGCCCATATAAAAAGCCGCCAAGAGGCTGGCGCCTACAACACCCAGCGCCAGAGGCAAAAGCCACCAGGAGGACAGAGCATTCCCCGGAAGGCGCAAACCCAGTTTGCACATCCAAGCATGCAAACGCTTTTTGAAGGCTCGATATCTTGGCATCACAATGGCTGGTTAGCGTCCGTTTCCGAGAGCGCGCGCCGCGTTTTCACCAGCTACGAACCCGGTGGTAAAAGCCACTTGTAGATTGTAGCCGCCGGTGTCGCCGGCCACGTCGAGGATCTCGCCGGCCATATACAACCCCCGATGGAGCCGCGAGGCCATCGTCTGAGGGACTATTTCGTCACAGGCCACGCCGCCGAGGGTGACGATGGCTTCCTGGATCGGGCGGGTGCCGGTCACCGTCAGGCAAAAGTGCTTGAGCAAGTGACGCACCCGTGCGCGCTGCTCAGCGGTAAAGCGCCCCAAAGGCTCGTCGAGGGAGATGTCGGTACGCTCGGCAAAGACCTCGATCAAACTGGCCGGCAACAGCCCTTTCAAAAAGCGCCGATAGCGCGCCCGTGCCAGGGATGATAAATCGCGCAGGAGCCTTTGGTCAAGCGCCTCTTCATCCAGGGCTGGCTTGAGGTCGATACAAAGCTCGGCCGGCCCGGTGGTGGCCAGGGCCTCGGCCCCTCGCGAGCTCAAGGTGAGGATGATGGGGCCGGAGACACCGAAATGGGTAAAGAGCATCTCGCCGAACTCGCTGCCGAGCAGGCGGCCGCCCTGGCTCAGAGTGGCGCGAACGTTGCGCAAACTCAGGCCCTGGAGTCGAGATACAAACTCCTCGGCAACGACGAGCGGCACCAGCCCGGGGCGCAACGGCGTGATCGTGTGCCCCAACGCGCGGGCCAGGGCGTAGCCATCGCCGGTGGACCCCGTGCCCGGATAGGAAAGGCCGCCGGTGGCCAAGATCACCGCCTGCGCCACGAGGGCGCCCTCGGCCAGCTCAACTCGCCATCCCCCCTCCTGGATCGGCGTCAGGCCAACCACGGGCGAGCGATAGCGGAATTGCACGCCCCCTGCGAGGCAATAGGCGCGCAGGGCCTCGGCGACATCATGGGCATTGTTCGAAGCGGGGAACACCCTCCGGCCGCGTTCCGTCACGGTGGGCACCCCGTGGGCATGAAAAAAGGCGATGGTGTCGCGGACGAAAAAACGGGCAAAGGCGTTGCGCATAAAAACGCCATGGGGGCCCAAATGCGAGATGAACTCATCCACACCACAATCGTTGGTGAGATTACAGCGCCCCTTGCCGGTGATACGCAACTTGTTGCCCAGGCGCGAGGTTTTTTCCAGAAGCAAGACTTGGGCATCGCCGCCTTCCTCGGCGATGATTTGCGCCGCGCGCCCGGCGGCCATCATACCCGCTGCGCCCCCGCCGACGACGACCAGGTGGCCGCTCATCCTTTCCACTCCCTTGACATTCGACAAGAAAAAAGGCGGGGGCAACCCCGCCTTATCGGCTTGGAACGGTCGTGCACCCCCTGTTGTGGCTTCCACAAAGACCCGTCTCGGCCAGCCTGCTCAGGCCAGGCGCTCCCGCGTCACCCAGAGGATACTGTTTACCGCTGCTTCCTCCCGGACCTGACGGGGTTCACAGGCCTCCGCCGCGCGGGACCCAGCCCTCAACACCACTTGGCCGAGCATCAGCCCCTGGGATCGCCCCGCGAGGGGGAATTCGACCCCGCTAGAGCGGTTTGCGGGTACAGGGCACCGCTAGCTCCCCATCTAGCACGACCAGCCCCATGGTATCATACCCCGATCGAACTGTCAAAAGCGCAAGGGCTTTCTCCTTTTGCTCGCTGTCCGAAACACCGCTCCTCCGGAGCGCAACGACACCTCCCGCTCCGCGG
>JACIWY010000270.1 GCA_014360745.1 Chloroflexota bacterium | reverse complement strand
CTTCAGGCTCTCCCCCAATCTCAGCCCGGCGAACTTCGATCTTGGGCGTTTGCGCCTTCTTGTATCCCTCGGTGATCACCAGATCGGTGTCGGCGGGCACCCGTCGCAGCAGCTCTTCCAGAGTCTCCTCCTTGGCTCGCCTTTCCAAGACAATTGTCTGCTTTGCACCGGCAATAATGACCAAATCGCTTCCTGCCTCGGCAAAACGCCAAGTATCTGTGCCAGGGGCATCCATACGAATCTCTTCCCGCGTGTGCTTGATCGTGGCCACGCGCAACCCCAAACTTTTGAGCGCAGAGACCAAACGCTCTATCACCGTCGTTTTGCCCGCATTATGCCAGCCTACTACCGATACAACCTTCATTTTCATCTCCCCCCTATCCGTGTTTTCGCTCCCGCGTCCTTGACAACAAGAATCTCCTTCGAATATACTGAGGTTGAATTCACCTCGTGCAGGAATGTCTTCTTATGGTTCGCTATGGCATTGTCGGTGTGGGAGGGTTTGCCGCCACTTGGTTACACAGTCTGCAGGCTGTCGAAACCAAGGGCGTAGCAACGATCCGCGCAGCGGTCGTGCGCAATCCGGCCAAGTACCGCCCCCAAGTCGAAGAGCTACGCGAACGGGGCTGTACCATCTACACATCTCTTGAGGAAATGCTCGACGGCGAACAAGGCCGCATCGATGTGGTTGGGGTGCCCACCGGCATCCCCTATCATGTCCCTATGGCCATCGCTGCGATGGAAGCTGGTTACAACGTGCTCATCGAAAAGCCGATATGCGCTACCGTGCAAAAAGTCTCCGAGCTTAAAGCTGCCGAAACACGTACAGCCCGCTGGTGCGCCGTCGGTTACCAATGGCTTTACAGCCCCACCATCCAATGGCTCAAAACACGCGCTGCCGAAGGAGACATTGGGCAGATTTTAAAAGGCAAAACCCTCATCGGATGGCCGCGAGCATCCGGCTATTACGCTCGAAACGCCTGGGCCGGGCGGCTGCGCTTCGACGAGCGTTGGGTACTGGACGGACCGGCCACCAACGCCACGGCCCACTATCTCACCAATCTGTTGTATCTATGCTCAGCACAGGGCACCGAAAGCGCACGCATCGTACGCGTGCGCGGCGAGCTATATCGTGCAAAACCGATCGAAAGCTATGATACTTCTGCCATCGAGGTGGAATTGGCCAGTGGAGCCACCCTCCTGCACCTAGCCAGCCATTCCTTACGAGCATCGCTCGAGCCTGAAATGGACCTGATCGCCGAAAAAGCCTCCATTCATTGGCAGGCAAGCAACGATCAGGCCACCATCCTCTACCACGATGGTCGTAGCGAAAGCTTTGTCAACCCCGATCCAGAGCGCAATCATCAACGTCTCTTCGAAGGGCTAGCGCGCGTGGTACATGGAGAAGCCGAACGTCCCCTTTGCGGTCTGGCCGAAGGTGCGCCTCATGTCTTGGCCATCGACCTGGCCTTTGAATCGGCACAAGGTATTGTGCCCATCCCTCAGACACAGACGATCCGCGATATTGGCCCAGATCGTTCAGAGCTTGTCGCGGTGCGTGGGATGGAAGAAGCCCTACAGACAGCCTATGCCGCCTCTGTTTCCTTCTCTCGCATCAACGCGCCTTGGGCAGTTCATACAGAGCCTGTAGACGCCGATGGGTACGTCCACTTTCCACGCGATGCCCGCCTTGCAGCGAACCTAGGTCTATGATCTCTCGTAGATCGAGGATCAGGCCAAATGCCCGCGCATAGGGTCTCCCGTCGGCCCATACAGCGCATGGCGGCGCAACAAGCCAAACAGCCCGGCCTGCTCCAGATCCCGACGCAGCGCTTTCAGCTCCTCTCCCTCTATAGCCGGCATGGGCCGCACACCCCGGCCCACCCGATAGCCCAAAAGCCCCAACAACGCCTTGGTGGCCGGGATCACCCCGTAGCGGAGCAACACGGCGATCACTCCATTGGCAGCATATTGGAGCCGCCGGGCCGTCGCGAGATCCCCTTTTTGGGCCGCGCCCATAATATCCACATAGAGCCGGGGCATAAAGTTGTAGGTCGTACCGATGGCCCCCTCTACCCCAAGGCTATAACAGGGCAAAAACAGCTCGTCCGGCCCTGACAAGATATTCACTCGATCGGGATCGCGCTGAGCGAGAAGGCGAGACAAGGTATAGAGATCGTGAGAACTATATTTTAGTCCGGCAATGCCCTCCAAAGCACAAAGCTCTAGTAACTGTTCCACAGACAGAGAAACCCCTGTAAATGCCGGGATATGATAGAGGTAGAGAGGCACCTGGGAGGCCCTCGCGATTGCTTCATAATGTGCCTTGATAGCTGCAAAGGAGTAGCTGTAATAGAATGGGGGAACGGCACTGATAGCATCGCAGCCGGCCAGATTGGCGTGTTGGGCCAGCTCTACCGCAGTCTCGGTGCGCAGTGCGCCGATGTGCACCATCACCGGTACCTGCCCTGCCACCGCCCGAATCACGACCTCGGCCATCTCTCGCCGTACTCGCGCAGGCAACAAGACCCCTTCGCCGGTTCCCCCGCATACATACAACCCTCCCACACCGGCAGCCAAAAGGTCACCGACGAGACTCTCCGTTGCCGCAATGTCGACTTCTTCCTCTTCCGTAAGCGGCGTCACCAACGCCGGCCAGATTCCTCGAAACATGATCTATCCTCCATTCTCATCGCTCCAAACCCGCATATCGCCCGCCGGCGCGGAGCTATATTTTCGCGAATCCTCTACCTCTCGAAAGAATGACTCTAATGATGAAACAGACGTAATCCGGTAAAGCACATCACCATGCCGTATTCATCGCAGGCAGCGATGACGCTCTCATCATGAACCGACCCACCCGGTTGAGCGATGTAGCGAACTCCGCTGCGCGACGCCCTATCGATCGAATCGCGGAAAGGGAAATAAGCATCGGAACTGAGCGCTACGCCATCGACGCGCTCGAGCCAGGCGCGCTTTTCCGCCGCGCTGAGCCGGCGAGGAATTACCTCGAAGGCCTGCTCCCAAGCCACTTGTTCGGCGGGGGTGAGTTCCTCCAAAAAATAGACATCGATGGCGTTGTTGCGCTCGGCGCGACTGACCCCCTGCGCAAAGCGAAACTCGAATACGGCAGGATGCTGACGAAGAAACCACAAATCCGATTTGTGCGCGGCGAGTCGAGTACAATGGACCCGCGATTGTTGCCCGGCACCTACCCCGGTGACCTGACCATTATGCGCCAATACCACCGAATTCGATTGAGTATACTTGCAAGCCACCGAAGCGATGATCAAATCGCGCAGGGCCTCGTCGCTTAATGTTCTGTTCTTGGTCACAATGCGCTCAAAGGCTTGGGCAGAAAGGACGGCGTTGTTACGCTGCTGCTCGAGCGTCACGCCAAAGACCTGCCGACGCTCGATGGGCGGCGGCTCGTAAGAGGGATCGATGCGCAAAATGCGATAGGATCCTTCTCGCTTACCACGCAACAGAGCCAAAGCGTCGGGATCGTAATCAGGAGCGATGACCCCATCGGATACCTCACGGCGCAGAATGCGAGCGGTGGGCAAATCGCAGGTGTCGCTGAGCGCTACCCAATCGCCGAAGGAGGACATGCGGTCGGCGCCACGGGCTCGAGCATAGGCGCTGGCCAAGGGCGACAATTCCAAATCGTCGACAAAACAAGCCTTGCGTTCGACTTCGTTTAGCGGAACGGCGACGGCTGCGCCGGCAGGGCTAACATGCTTAAAAGAAGCCGCTGCAGGCAATCCGAGAAGCGCCCTGAGTTCGCGGACGAGCTGCCAGGAATTGAGCGCATCGAGAAGATTGATATACCCCGGCGAGCCGCCCAATACCTCAAAGGGCAATTCTCCCTCTTCCATCAAAACGCGAGCGGGCTTCTGATGAGGGTTCATACCATAACGCAGAAGCATGCTCGAAGTCATAAGAACCTCCTGCTAACTCGTGAATGAAGCGATCGAGAGCCAAATGGGATTGTAGCTATAGCCGAAAAACGAGGCAAGGCAGCGTTCTGAAAAAAAGTGGTTGACGTCATCGACGTCGAGCCATACAATGGCACCATACTTTAGTTTGGAGGAAAGACGAGATGGCCAAGATCGCCCGCTTTGCCCGCGGTCGAGATATCCGCTATGGGTTGGTCCTTGATGAAAACACGTTGCGCATCATCCAAGGAGACATTTTTAGCACTTGGTGGCCCACCGAACAAACTGTGCGTTTGCAGGATGTCCGCCTGCTCCCACCGGTCGATCCGCCCAATATCATCGCTATCGGGCTGAACTATCGTGCTCATGCTCAAGAAAGCGGCGCGGCATTGCCCAGCGTTCCTGCCATCTTTATCAAGGCGACAACGGCTTTATGCGCACCGGGCGCTCCCATCGTCTTGCCCCGCGTAGCGCCCAACCACGTCGATTACGAATGCGAGTTGGCCATCGTCATCGGCCGCCGGGCCAAACACGTCCGCCCTGAAGAAGCCCATGCCTATGTGTTGGGTTATACCTGCGCCAACGACGTAAGCGCCCGAGATTGCCAGCGTAGCGATGCCCAGTGGGCCAGAGCCAAATCTTTCGACACCTTTGCCCCTTTGGGCCCTTGGATCCAGACCGATCTGGATCCCGATAACGCCCCCATTCGCACCCGACTTAATGGGCAGATCATGCAAGATTCCAACACCAACGACCTTATTTTCAAAACCAGCGAACTGATCTCCTTTGTTTCCGATGCCATGACCCTTTTGCCTGGCACCGTGATACTGACGGGCACACCATCAGGCGTGGGCTTTGCTCGCAAACCCCCCGTCTTTCTGCGGCCTGGAGATGTGATCGAGATCGAAATCGATGGCATCGGTACATTACGTAACCCGGTAATGGCCGAGGAATAATCTTTAGGGCAGGAGATTGGAACGTCAGGGAAAGCCCAAAGAATCCATATCCTGCCCGCATGGGCTTGAGGTGCACATGAACATTTTGCCTACGCTGGGAATGGCTGCCCTGACCATCTTTCTCTACATGACCACCATGTTTTTGGTGGCCCTCCTTGTGAAGCGCAACGACATCGCCGACATCGCCTGGGGTCCGGGTTTCTTGATCACAGGTCTCGTCGCCCTGCTGATCAACGGCAGGGCCACCTTTCGACAGATATTAGTCCTGACGCTCGTTGCTATCTGGGCGCTGCGGTTAGCCATACATATCAGCCAACGCAACCTTCGCAGACCGGAAGATTACCGCTATCGTCGGTGGCGCGAGGAGTGGGGAGCCCTTTTTGTGCCCCGCACCTTTCTCCAAGTCTTTATGCTCCAGGGATTGTTCATGTTCCTGGTCAGCTTTCCCATCCTGATCGTCATGGCCACCGACCGGGGCAGCTTGGATTGGTTATCCGTCCTGGGCGCATTGCTCTGGATGGTGGGATTCGTGTTTGAAACGGTGGGCGATTATCAGCTTGACCGGTTCAAAGCCGACCCGGCCAACAAGGGTAAAATCATGACCGAAGGGTTATGGCGCTACACCCGTCATCCGAATTACTTTGGCGAGGTGACTCAGTGGTGGGCCCTCTC
>JACIWY010000027.1 GCA_014360745.1 Chloroflexota bacterium | reverse complement strand
GTGATGAGCACCTTGCCGCTATTGAGCAAACCGGCGACGGGGCGATGGCAGGCCGGGATGGGCATCTTGTACACACCTTCCCAACTCTCCCCGCCGTCGAGGGAGATGCTCTTGAAGCAATCCAGCCCGCGCCCCGAGTTCTCGCGCATAAAACAGACCAACTCGCCGCCAGGCAGCTCCAGCACGCTGCCCTCGCACAATTGCAGGCCAGGCTGCGCGGCGATGGTAAAAGGTCCACGCCAACTCGTCCCCTTGTCATCGGAGAGCCAGCAACGCTCCGCCCACAGCGGGGCCTCCCGAGTGCCCAGAATGGTATGCGCGCTGAGCAGCCAGCGCCCGGCCCAAGCTCCGCACCGCAGCTCGATCAGGCGATCGGGCACGATGCCATACACCGGCGTGGGGCTCGGCCCGTTCCAGCTTTGGCCCTCATCCTCGCTGAACCACAGCCAGTTCGACTGTTCGCCTCCCATGCGTGCCTCGTCTCGCCCGCCAACGCGATCGACCACCACAACCAGGCGACCGTCGGAGAGGGTCGTAATACGCGGACAGTTCCAAAAGGGGTGCCCTTTTTGTCCGTCGGGGTCATCGATCTCCCAACGAATTGCCTCGCTCAGGCCACGCTTGGGCGACCAGGTGCGGCCTCGGTCTGTCGAGGCGGTCATCACGATGCGAGTGTAGCTGCGATCGGCGTGGTGGGTGCATTCGGCGAACACACAAACCAACTTGCCCGAACGGGTGAGGGCCACATCGGGGAAAGCTTCATAGATGGTATCGTCTCGGCTCACACCAAATCGTTCGATCATGACCCTGCCTCCCTCAAAGGGATCAAATATGTACGTTCCCATTGTACCCCAAACGTGTCCACTTGGCAGGCTGCCCGTCGCCCCGCCAGGCGCAACGTCGAAGGAAAGCTTGACAAGAAGCTGTACCGCGCTATAGTCACATACCTTGAGGATACCGCTTGCGCCGCGAGGCGGAGGAAAGTATGCGGCTTAGACAACGGTTATGGAACCCTTACGTGCTCGTCTTTTTGACCAGCGGCTGCATCATGACCATCGAGCTGGTCGCCAGCCGGCTCATTGCCCCGCGACTGGGAGTATCGCTTTACACTTGGACCTCGATCATCGGCGTGATCCTGGCCGGCATCTCGATAGGAAACTATATCGGGGGCCGGCTGGCCGACCGTTACGCTTCGCTGCCCTTCCTGGGGTTGATCCTGGGTTTGGCCTCCTTTGGCACGTTGGGCATCTTGTTTCTCACCGACGCGCTGATCGGCATCGAGATTCGTGATAGCCTACCGCTTATGGTGCAGATCGTCGGCTATATCGCCGGCGTCTATTTGCTGCCCAGCGCCATCCTCGGTTGCGTGTCACCCATCGTGGTCAAGCTCAGCCTGACCGACCTGGCGCGGGCCGGAACGACGGTGGGCAAGGTGTACGCCTGGTCGTCGGTAGGCAGCATCGCCGGGACGTTCGCCACGGGGTTTTGGTTCATCTCTTGGTTTGGCACCCGCACCATCATCATGCTCGTGGCTGCGATGTTGATGGTGCTGGCGCTCTGGTTCGTCACCGCCGGCGAGTGGCGTCGAGCGATGGCGCGTGCGCTCGTGTTGGTGGTGCTGTTTGCCCTGTCTTGGTGGCTGCTGCAACGCAACGGCGACCTGGTGAGCGATTGCTTGGTGGAGACGGACTATTTTTGCATCAAGGTGCATAAAGAAAAGGTGGCCGGGCGCGAGGTTCGCTCTTTGGTCCTGGATCGGTTGGTACACAGTTATTCGGACATTCAAGACCCCACCTATCTACAATACGGCTATGAACGCACCTATGCCCAGGTCATCGAGCCCATGATGCGGGCCAAGCCCGACCTGGACGTCTTTTTCATCGGCGGAGGCGGCTACACCTTCCCGCGCTATTTGGAGGCGATGTTGCCCCAAAGCCACCTGGTCGTGGCTGAGATCGATCCGATGGTCACCGAGGTGGCCCATGAGCACTTGGGGCTGCGCCGCGACACACAGATCGAGACCAAAAACCTGGACGCGCGAGCCTATATGGCCTGGTATGGCGAACCCAACTCGTTCGACATCGTCTTTGGCGACGCCTTTAACGACTATTCCGTGCCCTTTCATCTGACCACGCTAGAGTGTGCCCAGCGCATCGCCGAGTTGTTGCGCGAGGACGGGCTCTACGTGGCCAACATTATCGACGGCGGGAGACATGGCCACTTTTTGCGCGCCTTTGTGCGCACCTTACGCCAGGCATTTCCCGAGGTGCTGGTCATCCCCAATGATCACAACAATTGGCGCACTTCAGTGCGCAGCACCTTTGTCATCGTAGCCAGCAAAAAGCCGCTCGATGTGAGCGCCATGCGCCTGGAACAGCGCCCGCTGACGCCGGAAGAACTGGAAGGGTATTTGGCTTTGGAGCCGCCCATGGTGCTCACCGACAATCACGTGCCGGTGGATAACTTGTTGGCACCCGTGTTTGAGGACTCGGCCTGAGCCAAATGTGCCGGCTGGATCAACGGACAGCCGGGAACCGAGGCAATCGTGGATCTCGTCGAACGTCTGCGTCGCATTCCTCTGTTTCAGAACGTGTCGGATGATTATCTACCGCTTATCGCCGACATCGCCGAGCAGCATGTCGCTGGGCAGGGCGCGCTGTTAACGCGCCAGGCGGAGCTTGGCGCCACCTTCTTTATTATCGACGAAGGCGAGTGTTTGGTTCGTCGCGTCGATGAGCGCGGAATGCAACGCCCGGTAGGCATGATCGTCGCCGGCGAGGGCTTTGGCGAATCCTCCCTTTTTCTCGGCGAGCGTCGCGATGCCACGGTAATCGCCCTTACCCCCGTGCGCTACTGGACGATCCATCGCTCCGATTTTGAGGCGCTGCTGGCCGAGCACCCCGCATTGATTCGGCAGCTCAATATCAGCCCCGCCGTCCGCGAGCGCCTGCGAGCGCCGCGCTACCCTTGGCTGGAGCCGGGCGAGTCGGTGATCTATCACTCATCGCGACACTGGGTCGTCTTTGTTCGTTCCATGTCGCTGAGCACCCTTGTGGTGCTGGCCTATCTGGGGTTGTTGATCCTCCTCGCACATCGGGCTCCGGAGCCTTTACCCTGGCTGCGTCTACTTCTCCCCTTGTTGCCGGTGTATGGCGGGGCGTTCCTCTGGCATTGGGTCGATTGGCGCAACGATTACTTTGTCGTTTCGACGCGGCGGATCATCTATCGCGAACGAGTCGCCTTCCTATACGAGTCGCGACGCGAAGCGCCCCTGGATCGTGTCCAAAACATTCATGTCGAACGAGGCTTTTGGGGGCAGATATTGAACTATGGTGACTTGACCATCCAGACCGCCGCCGACGTGGGCGCGATCCGCTTCGATCATGTGCCGGCGCCGGAGGAGATGCGCGAGGCGATTTGGTCCGAGCTCAGCCGGGCGCAAGCCATGCGCCGCGCGGCGGAGCGTCACCTGATCCGCGAGGCGCTGATTTCGCATCTAGATCTGTCAGACGATGCCCCGCCCTCCGAGGTATCGCCGGGAGAGGAGGCCCCCATCGACCTGATCGATGGGCCAGAAATGCCCAAAACAAAGCCGGGGACGCTATCGCGTTTCGTCCTTTGGCTGATGCGCCACGAACTGATCCCCCCGACGCGCATCGTACGTGAGGATTCGGTGACCTGGCGTAAGCACTGGATCTTTTTGCTGGCCGAGGTGGTGCCGCCTGTTCTCCTGATCCTCTCGGCCGGCACGTTGGCCCTACTCGGCTTCTTTGGTATCCCCGAAGCCCTGGTACGCTCGATCCCCTACTATCCTGCGATCCTGCTCTTTTTGACCATCATCGGGCTAGGCTGGTTGTGGTGGCAATTCAACGACTGGGGCAACGACTTGTACATCGTCACCGATGAGCGGATCATCGACATCGAGAAGCGCCCCCTCTTCTTTAGTGAACAGCGCCGCGAGGCCAGCTTGGGGATGATCCAGAACGTCAATCTGGAGATACCCAACATGCTGGCCACCGCTCTGGACTATGGCAATGTGCTGGTACAAACGGCCGGGGCAGGGGATTTCACCTTTGATGGGGTGCCTAATCCACGCGGCGTGCAGAACGAGATCTTTCAACGCATAGAGGTCTTCCGCGAGGCACAGCGGCAGCGAGAGGCCGCCCGCCGGCGGGCCGAGCTGGCCGAGTGGTTCAGCGTATACAACGAGCTGACGCAGCGCGAAAAAAGGCATCCGCCCGCGGATCTCCCCGAAAGGGACGAGGAACAAAACCATCCCGCCCCTTGTTGAGAGAACCTCGCCGCTTCACAAGCTCTCTAGGATCGAGGGCGTTCCTGATAGTCGAACAGTAGGCGCTCCAGATTCTCTCGAATTAGCAGGTCGGCCTCGGCGCTCCGCTCTAGAAAAGGCCGCACGTCGGCCGCATTCACGTCCCCGGCCAATAACAGCGCCGACTCGAATACCGGTTCATCCCCTACGATGTCTAAAAGGTCGCCAAATTCCATAACAATACATTGTCATAATTGACAAGTTATGACAACAAAAAGCCCCGGCAGAATGCTGTCGGGGTGTCCTGTGTTAGGCCAAAAAATCCTCGCGCGGCGGGGAAAAGGCGTCGATCAGGACGCTCTCCTCCAATGCGGTGGCGCCATGAGGCACATTGGCCGGAAGCAGGCAACTATCGCCGGGCTCGAGGAGGACCGTCTCATCGCCCACGGTAAAGCGCACGCGCCCCTCCAGCAGGTGGGTAATCTGTTCATGGGGATGTTGATGCGCCGCTACCGCCTTGCCGGCGCTCAACTCGATGCGCACGAGCATGAGCTTTTCGCCCGATTGCAGCACTGAGCGGCGCACGCCGGGCTCTACCTGCGTTACCTTTTGTTCCTTGGCCTTAAGAATCATCTTTTAGCTCTCCCTAGATGGTTTTATACCGAATTTGCATAACGATCACACGTCACGGCAATTATCCATGCCAATTTGGCCTTAACATAGCGGGCCAACTCGATATCGTGGGTCACGAAATCCAAAGGCGAATCTATCGCCACCAAAATGTTCAGATCGGTGAGTAAATCGCGCCGGCCGCGTAGGAGCCGAACAGGGTCACCTTTTGCACGGCGGGGATGCAGACGAGTTGAGCGATTACGCCATCCAGGTTGTGCGCCAAAGCCTCGACATAGTGCTCACGCCGGGTGGACCAACCGGTCATGCCCTTTCATCCCTCCCGGCCGCGCACTCTCGGCGCGAGCAGGCGCGCAGCGTTCTCGCGCAGGATGGCGCGCCGTGCCTCTTCGCCGATATGGGTCATCACCACACAGCCGATGGCATAATGCGGATCGAACCAAGGCAAATCGCAGCCAAAGACGATCTTGTGCGCGCCCACTCGGTCGACCATCTCCTCAATGAGGCCACGCACGGCATAGGCGGCGGTAAGCTCCAAATAGACGTTGGCGTAGCGCCGCGCAATCTCCATGCATTCATAAAACTGGCCATGTCCTGAGTGCCCGGCCAGGAAGGTGATTTCCGGATAACGCTCGGCCACTTGGGCCAAGAGCTCGGGGCGATCATAGGCCGAGCCGCCCCAGGTATGGGTGAGCACCAGCAGGCGCCGTGCAGCGGCGAATTCGAGCGCCGGGCGGTAACGTTCGCCGGTAAGGGGATAGGCATGATGGCTGGGGTGAAACTTGAGGCCCACAAAAGCGACGCGGCTTTCGTACAATTCCAGCTCCCGACGCCCCTCGTCGGGATAGTTGGGGTTATAGGTCAAGTAGGCGTACCAGCGCCCGGGGTACTGCGCCGCGATCTCGGCGATTTCGGCATTGCCCCGCACCATATCGACCAGCGCCGTATGCCCGGCGGAGACGATGGTCTCTACGCCACAGCGCTCCATGGTGGCCAACATCTGTTCCGGCGTGTGGTTGGGCATATAGATCCCGCCAAAATGCCCATAATGAGCGTGGAGGTCGATCACTCGACAAGAAGCACAAATGCCGGTGCGCAGATATTCCTGGGCGATGGCCGAATCGATCACCATAACACCTCCTCTAGAAGGCGCTCCAGATTGCCACCGGCAATGGCTCGCCTAGCCTGCTCATCGATCTCTGCCCGGGCCACCATGAGGCGCGGGCCGCCCATGCTGTGATATGGAAAATGGCTGCCGTAGAGCAGGCGCTCGGCGCCATAGCGCGCCACCAACTCGCACAGCCCGCCATCGAGTTCATAGCGCGAGATATCCAGGTAAAAGCGTTCGTAATGTTCCAGCAATGGGCGAAAAAAGCGATCCTCGCCCCAGGGGCCATGATGGGCCATCACCAGCGTAAGATGAGGATATTGCTCCAGCAGGCGATACACGAGCCCCCACGTCTCACCTGGGCGGGTGCCGATGCCATCGCGGGGCAAAAAGAGAGGCACCCGGCGTTCGCTGACCTCATCGAGGAAGGTGCCAAAGGTGAGCCGATCTAGGACGTAACGATGGGGATCCGGGAAAGCCCAGAGGGCGCGCACATTGGCCTCGGCCATGGCGGCGAAAAAGCGAGGCGCGGGCGGCAGCTCGCCCGTTTGTGGTGGGAGGATGGCCCAGGAGCCGGCCAATCTCGGTTGGCCAGCTATCGCTTCGGCCAGGGCAAAGTTGCCCACCGCTGGCGATTGCTCGCGCATTAAGGCATGATGCACCAGGGCGCGCTCCACGCCAACCCAATCCATTTCGGCCAACAGCTCGCCGACGGTGGGGCAAGGTTTGAATGCCCCCGCAGCGGGCCGGCCGATGCTTACGTTGCAATCAAAGTAGCGAATGTTGTCCAACGTCCTCCTCCCTCCGATGCCCGCCGCAAGTGCTAAAGATGTCGGCCCAAGCTCGGCTTAAGGCAGAGTGAGAATCTCGGGCTCGCCAGCGGTCACGGCCACCGTATGTTCAAAATGGGCACAGAGGCTCCCGTCTTTGGTGGCCACCGTCCAATGGTCGTCCTTGACATAGAGTTCGGGTGGGCCTAAAGTGACCATAGGCTCCAGGGCGAACGTCATGCCCGGGCGCAAAAGGATCCCGCGGCCGCGCGTGCCCCAATTGGGGATTTGGGGCTCTTCATGCATCTCATAGCCCACGCCATGGCCGGTGTACTCGCGCACGACGTGATAGCCTTGCCCCTCGACCCATTCCTGTATGGTGGCCGACACATCGCCCAAGCGCCGGCCTGGGCGACAGGCTTCGATAGCCAACCGCAATGCCTCGCGCGTCACCTCGATGAGCCGTTGTGCTTCGGGCGACACCTTGCCCACGGGCACCGTCACCGCCGAATCGCCGATGACGCCCTGCCAGAGGGTGCCGCAATCCAGGCTGACGATGTCCCCTTCGCGGAGGCGCCGGTTCCCGGGGATGCCGTGCACCAGCTCGTCGTTGATGCTGACATTGATCGTCGCCGGATACGGGTATTCGGGAAAGGTGGCGTTGGGATAATATAAAAAGGCCGGCTCCGCGCCATGAGCACGGATAACCCTCTCGGCGATGCGATCGAGCTCCCGGGTCCTTACACCTGGGCGGACGGCCGCACAGACCTCTTCCAACGCCAAGGCGTTTATGCGCCCTGCCTCGCGCATAGCCGCAATCTCGGCCGCCGATTTCAGGATGATCGGCACCGGCTAACGCTCCGTGAAATAGGGTGCCAAGTGCTCCAAGAGGGGCACATCTACGCCGGCTTCGGCGGCCAACGTGCGCAGATGCTCATAGGCCGACGTTAGTTCGTCATTTGCGGCGTCGATATAGGTGTCGATAACCGGGCTCACCCAATAGAGCAAGCCCGCGACCCGCACCGAGAGGTGTTGCAGCCACCTGGGGCGCGCAAAGAGCCCAAGCTGGGCAGGAGGCGTCACCGGCGTGCCGCTGGCCTCGAGGAGCGCCCAAGCCTCTCGCAGCGTGGACAGGTAAAATTCGACCTCGGCCGCGTTGCGTGACAGGGCACGCATACCCCCGTTGCGTCGGACGACACCGGCCAAGACGACCAGCATGGCCGCCTGAGTCTTTAACCAAGGCACCATGTGGCGCTGGATTTCGACCTGGAGGCCGGCGCGACGCAATACGGCGGCGGCTTGGCGCAGCCGTGGAGTGCTGCTCCCGTCCGACTCGCCGAGGACGGTGACCCCCGCCCACAACGGCAGGCTATGCACGACCCCACCCAAGCGCGAGCCGCCGGTGCCGGGAAAACCGAGCAAGAGCGAGGATTCCCCGCAAGTCCGAAGCAGAGGGGCCACCTCGCCCGAATTGTTCTGCATGATCACCAACGGTGTGGCCTTATCCAGATCGCGCACTTGCGCCAACGCCTGGATCGTCTGAGGGGCGCGCACGGTCAACAGGGCCAGGTCAAAGCGGTCGTCAGGGGGCAGGGCAGAGACGACATGCACGGGCGCGCTTAGACGCCTCCGGGTGATGAGATCGCGTATCGCCACCCTTCCCCGGCCAAGCGTTTGTGCCCCCTCCCCACGGGCCAGTAGGGTTACATCCATCCCGGCACGGGCCAAATAAACGGCGTACGTCGTGCCGACGACGCCGGGGCCTATGATGGCCACGCGCACACCACGGTTGGCGGTGCATCGCCGGGCCATCTTTTGTCGCCTATGCGCCGCCACGCCCATAGCTAAGGCGGCCAGGGCAACCCCGCCCCATAGCCATCGAGAACGGCTCGCTCCACGCTCTGGGTGCATGGGCGATGCCGGGCTAAAAACAACCAAGCTGGCAGGGGCGCACGCGGAGGCCTTTGGCCTCGGCGATATTGCCCATCTGCAGCCGTGGATACTTGAAACGATCGGCCAACTCCCAGAGATCGGCGCAAGAGATATGGTTCTCTCGTACGCGCTCCGACAGGGCCTCATCGATCTCTTCGGGGATACGTTCCGCGGGCCGCACTATTTTGCTCTTGCCCTCGGCCTTGGGCCCGTAACCAAAAAGGCCGAGCTGACACCGAAAAAAGCGCAATTGGGTCGCACGGTTGATCACACGGCTCACCTCTAGCGCTGAGATGCCTAACTGAGCGGCGATGCGATGCGCGTCGGCACAAGCCAACTCGCCGTTCACGGCTAGCTCCTCGGCCATAGCGATGATCCGCTGCTTAGTTGCTTCGTCCACCATTCCCTCCTTTGCCCAAAACCCCGTCATCTTGGCCAAGGTTTTGGGCAAACAGATTGTTGTTGTGCAACAAAGGCTATTCTAATGCAGTACACGCCCCGTGGCAAGCGGGCAGTTGGGGGCCCCTGAATTGGAGCCCTGGGCACGTTGTGTTACCATCTCGGTGAACCAAGCGAGACGGCAGCGCGTCCTTCGACAGACTTGAGGTGTGCTTTGAGTGATCCGGCTATCCATCTCATCGAACGGGGCCTGGCCCATCGGCAAGGCTGGGTACGTGCGCTGACGCTGATCGGGCTGCTTGTTGCCGTGGCATTGCCAATGGGCGCGGTGCTGGGTCTATTGGGCGGATTGTATGGTATGGCGGCCCTACTGGGATTGGCGATGGGCTTGCTCATATTGCGCAGCTTAACCCTTGGCCTGCTAGCCGTCATAGGCATCATCTGCCTTCTTCCCTTTGCCGCTTTGCCGATAGACATTGGCTTTTCCCCCACCTTTCTGGATCTGGCTTTGGGCGCCGTCTTTTTCGTATGGATCGCACGCCTCGTGTCGCACCAAGAGCCCGGCTTGATCGCCGACTCGCCCACTCCCTGTGTGTTGGCTTTCGCGATTTTGGCCGTCGTCTCTTTTATCTCCGGGCTAAGCCATGCACCACTGACGCCCAATGTTGCGCGCCACTTTATTGAAATCTTGCTTAGTATTCTTATTTTCTGGCTCGTCATCAACGTGGTGCGCAGCCGAGATCGTCTCCGCTTGTTGGTGGGCGCGTTGATCGTAGGGGGCTTTATAGCGGCCCTGATCGGGGTGCTGCTCTATGTAATGCCCCGCGAACTGGCCGTGCGCCTGCTCTCGTTGTTGCGTGTGGTGCGCTATCCCACCGGGCCGGACGTGTTGCGCTACATCGAAGATAACCCGGAACTGGCCTTGCGGGCCACGTCCACTTCGGTCGATCCGAATGTGCTGGGGGGGCTGCTCATCATCGTGACCTCCCTGGCCCTGCCGCACTTGTTGGCCCGCCGGCCCATCTTGCCGCGAAAGCTTGTCGTGGTCATGACCGCGACCATGGCCCTCTGCCTGGTGTTGACCTTCTCACGCAGTTCATTGGTGGGCTTGGGGGTGGCCGCCTTTCTGTTGGGCTTGCTTCGTTGGCGGCGCATTCTATGGATCGGCCTCGCCTTTGTGTTGCTCTTGTTCATCCTGCCCCCGGCCAGGGTCTATGTGACGCACCTGATCGAAGGGATCCTGCTCCAAGACCTAGCGACGCAGATGCGCCTGGGGGAATATAGCGATGCGCTGATGCTCATCGGGCGATATCCCTGGTTCGGCGTCGGCTTTGCCGGGACGCCCGATATAGACACCTATCTAGGCGTATCCAGCGTCTATCTGCTCATCGGCGAGGAGATGGGGCTGGTCGGGTTAGGCACCTTTGTGCTCACCTTGGGCATCTTTGTGGTCCATTTCCTGACTACTCGAAAATATTGCCCTCCGGAATCGGATTTGGAGCCGATCCTCTATGGTTGCGGAGTGGCCCTCATGGGGGCTATGGTGGCCGGCGTGCTCGACCACTATCTTTTCAACCTGGACTTTCCCCATGCAGCGACGTTGTTATGGCTACTGATCGGGCTCGGCACGGTGAGCATCCGTCTCGTACGCGACCAAGCCCTCACCTCGCGTAGCTTTGGCAGCGGCTGAGGCCTCGACTATAATAGGGGGTCGAGTAATTAGCCCATATCTTCTGCCATGGCTTTGGGGAGCGCTTGTGTCTCTAGGGCCATAGCGGGCATTTTGAGCGGAGAGCACTATGTTTGAACAATTGGCCGAGATAGAAACGCGATACGAGGAGTTGAACCGGCTTCTGGCCTCCCCGGAAGTAGCTCGCGATCCCGACAAGATCCGCGAATATAGCCAGGAACAGGCCGAGATCGCCGATCTGGTCATGGCCTACCGTGAGTATCGCCAAGTAGTCGAAGAGCTAGAGGCCACGCGAGCCATGCTGGAAGAAGAAACCGGGCCGGAAATGCGCGAATTGATCCAGCAAGAGATCGAGAAGCTGGAAGGACGCGAGGCCGAGCTAGAGCAGCGCATCAAGGTGCTGCTTATCCCGAAGGATCCGCGCGACGAGCGCGATGTCATCGTCGAGATTCGCGCCGGCACCGGCGGCGACGAGGCCGCCCTTTTTGCCGCCGATCTCTTTCGTATGTACAGCCTCTATGCCGCATCCAAGGGTTGGCAGACCGAGATCCTGAGTAGCAACGAGACCGGCATCGGCGGCTATAAAGAGATCATCTTTGAAGTACGGGGCAAGGGCGCTTTTTCCCGTCTCAAGTACGAAAGCGGTGTACACCGCGTGCAGCGCGTCCCCGTTACGGAAACGAGCGGCCGCATTCACACCTCTACCGCCACCGTGGCCGTGTTGCCCGAAGTGGATGAGGTCGATGTGCAGATCAATGAGGCAGATCTGCGCATCGATGTCTACCGTTCCAGCGGTCACGGCGGGCAGAGCGTCAACACCACCGACTCGGCCGTGCGCATCACCCATCTGCCGACGGGGCTGGTCGTCCAATGCCAGGACGAGCGCTCTCAACTGCAAAACCGGACACGGGCCATGGCCATCCTGCGCGCCCGCCTGTACGACCTGGAATACCAGCGCCAGTTCGAAGAGATCGACGAAGCGCGCCGCCAACAAGTGGGCAGCGGAGAGCGGAGTGAGAAAATCCGCACCTACAACTTTCCACAAAACCGGGTCACCGATCATCGGATCAACCTTTCCGTCTATCGCCTGGAGGACGTCTTGGCCGGCGACCTGGATGTCTTTATCGACGAGTTGATCGCTACCCAGCAGGCCAGGGCGCTCAAGATGGTCTCCACCCAGGTGTGACCGGCTTGGCGTTCCGTAAAGTGGCGCCCGTGTCGCGCCAAGGCTGCCAAGATGACAAAACGGGCCGATCCAAGCGAAGCCGTGCTTTCGACAGGCTGCACTATCCGTCAGGCGCTGCGCTGGGGAATAGGCGCCCTTACGGCAGCGGGTGTCGATAGCCCTCGTCTCGACGCCGAGCTGCTGCTGGGCCATGTACTCGGATTGACGCGCACACAGCTCCATGTACACGCCCAAGAGGAGATCGACCGATCTGCTGCCGAGGCATATACCCAATTGGTGCGCCGTCGCATGTCGCGCGAGCCGCTGGCCTACATCGTCGGACGACGGGCGTTTTTCGACCTGGAGCTGATCGTCTCCTCCGACGTGTTGGTGCCCAGGCCAGAGACGGAGCTTTTGGTCGAAGAAACCTTGCGCTGGGCAGAGCTCTGGCAAGCCAGGGGGAAGCTGCACATCGTCGATGTGGGCACCGGCAGCGGGGCTATCGCTATAGCCATCGCCCGACACTTGCCCGAGGCTTTGGTATGGGCAGTGGATATCTCTTTCCCGGCGCTGATGATTACGCAAGAAAATGCGCGCCGCACGGGCGTCCAAGGTCGCGTTCTGCCGATACAAGGGGATCTGTTGGCGCCTTTCAAGGGCCCTTTCCAGGTCATCGTCGCCAATTTACCTTATGTACCTCATCATGAATTGCCCGAGTTGATGCCTGAAATAAGCCTTTATGAGCCATCGTCGGCCTTGGACGGCGGTACAGAGGGATTAGAGATCATCCGACGTCTGCTGCCGCAGGCCGCCCGCTGTTTATCGATGCCCGGCTTGCTGCTGCTCGAAATAGATCCACGCCAATCCCAGGAGGTGTGCGCGATGATCCGCCAGAGCTTGCCCAGGGCACAGCTCACCGTCCTCCGCGATTATGGCGGGTTGGATCGCGTCGTGCGGGCGGAACATTCACTCATCCCTGATGAAGAGAGCAATCCATGAACGATGAATCGGAGCAGAGAACACCCGTTGTTCGGGCAGCTACCGACCCTGAGGCCTTGGAGGAAGCGTTGCGCATCCTCCGCGCCGGCGGTATCGTAGTATTGCCCACAGATACCGTCTACGGCGTCGGTTGCGACCCTTGGTCGGCCGAAGCGATCGAGCGGCTGTACGAGGCCAAAATGCGCCCTCATCGCCTGGCCATCCCCGTTTTGCTTTCTGCGCCCGAGCATGCCTTTCGCGTTGCCCGCGATCTGCCTGATGCCTTTGCGCCGCTTGTGGAACGTTTTTGGCCTGGTGGGCTGACCATCATCGTGCCCCGCCACCCGGCCTTGCCCCCACTGTTGACCGCCTACGGCCCCACTGTCGCCCTGCGCATGCCCGATCAAACGTTCGCCCTTCGGCTTATCGAGGCCATGGGCGGCACTCTCGCTGTGACCAGCGCCAACATCTCCGGCCAACCGGCGCCGGCGACGGCGCAGGAAGCTCTGGCCCAGTTAAAAGGGCGCGTCGACCTCGTAGTGGATGGCGGCGTTTGCCCGGGCGGGGTAGCTTCTACCATCGTGGATATCACCTCGTCGCCGCCGCGCATCCTGCGCCTTGGCGTAATACCCCTTTCCGACTTGCGCAAGGTCTTGCCAGAGCTGGCGCTACCCGATGAGCCAGAGCCGACAAAAGGCAACTCATGGCCCGGGCGGGCCGATCCGAGCGCGCCTGCCCCCGGTGCTTCGGCGGCCAGCATGCCGTCTCCGCTGATGCCCTCCGAGCCCGGATCTTTTGCCGAGCGCACCATTCGCCTGCGCAAGCCTTCGATTATCGCCGACGTTTTACAGCGCAACGAGTACCCCTCGGCGGTGCGCCAAGCCCTAGAGGCGTTTCGCCAAGAGATTCTTTCTCGCGCTCCCTTTACCCTTTTGAGCGAGCCGGCCGAGGACACGAACTTTTGGCAACAAGCCTTGGCTCCCTGGACGGGCCGTTCCTGGTTCGAGCTGCCCTGGTTCCTGGCCGAGACCTATTTTTATCGGCGCCTGCTCGAAATCGTGGGCTATTTTCAGCCCGGCCCGTTCTATCTGCGCGACCCCTTCGAGTCTCAGAAACGAGAAGCTCTGGACGAAGGCTTGCTTATGTTAGAGCGGTTTCTCCCCTCCGTGCCGGAAACGGCCCCGCTCCGCGAGCGTTTCTTCGCCTGGCTGCAACGCAGCCTATGGGGCAATCGCGCCGATCTGAGTAATATAGGCACACGAGATCGGATCGAGGGGCAGGAACGCGCCGCGCACATACTGATAGATCATAGGGCTCAAATATGGACTCGCCTGGCCCAAGGCCAAGTGCGTCGGCTCGATGTGGCCACCGACAACGCAGGCCCGGAACTCGTCGCAGACCTGGGTTTGATCGATTTCCTTCTGGGTTATGACCAGGTTCAAGCCGTGCATCTGCATCTCAAAGGGCAGCCCTATTTCGTCTCGGATGCCATGCTCCAAGATCTTGACCTAACCCTCGCCGCCTTGCAACGCGCGGAGGAGGCGCGTATCGCCGCCCTTGGCAAGCGCCTGGCTTCTTTTAGAGACGACGGCCGGCTTGTTTGCCAGACCCATCCCTTCTGGACGAGCTGCCTCCATTTTTACCAACTACCCACCGACCTAGCCGCAACGCTGGCCCAGGCCGATCTGTTGCTGCTCAAAGGCGACGTCAATTATCGTCGCTTGATCGGCGATGCCCATTGGCAACCCACCGAACGCCTGGAGGTCATCGCGGCCTATATGCCCGCCCCCTTTGCCACGTTGCGCACCCTCAAGGCCGAAGTGGTCGTCGGGCTCGATTCCGGGCAAGCCGAGGCGGTGGCCCGTCGCGATCCCGACTGGCTCATCGATGGCGAGTGGGCGGTCATTCATCTGGTCGATCCCCTTTCGGCCAACAACCCGGACGAAAGGAGGAGACCGGCATGATCCGCTTTGAGGGTGTGCGCAAATGTTTCGGCTCGCTTACCGCCGTGGATCATCTCGATCTAGAAGTGCCCGCAGGCGAGCTGTTCGGCTTCTTGGGGCCTAACGGTGCCGGCAAGACGACCACCATCCGCATGGCCGTCGGTATGCTCCGGCCAACGAGCGGCACGATTCGCATCGCCGGCTATGATGTGTATGCCCAAGGCGAACAGGCACGGGCTATCCTGGGCTACGTGCCCGACCAACCGTACGTTTATGAAAAGCTCTCCGGGCGCGAATTCTTGCACTTTGTCGCCGATCTCTATCGCGTCCCCCGTGGTGAAGGGCGCAGGCGGGCCGAGGAGCTCTTGCAGATCTTTGACCTGCAAGAACACGCCGATCAACTCGTCGAACGTTATTCGCACGGCATGCGCCAGAAGTTGGTCATCGCCAGCGTGCTCATCCACGAGCCGCAGGCGATCTTCCTTGATGAGCCGACCACGGCGCTCGATCCGCGCAGTGCCCGTCTGGTCAAGGGAATTCTGCGCGCTCTTTGCGACCGCGGCACCGCCGTCTTTATGACCACCCACGTCCTGGAGATCGCCGAGCGCATGTGCGACCGCGTGGCGATCATCGATCGTGGCCGCGTGGTGGCGTTGGGCACAGTGGATGAATTGGCGCGCTTGCGCGGCCAAGATTCGCTGGAGAGCACCTTCCTGAGCCTGACCGGCGAAAGCCCGGAAGCCGGTTGGTTATCCCTTTTTAACCACGAAGGCCCGGCCCCATGAACGAGCTGCGCGTGCTCCTGGCCTGTCAGTGGCGCATCTGGTGCAACGGTTGGCGCCGTGAAAGCCGTCAACGCGGCCAGCGGCTGAGCATGGCCTTTGTTCTGCCTCTATTCATCGCCCTCCTCTTTGGCAGCACGCTTTACTTTCTGCACTACAGCGGCCTAGTAGAGATGTTGCGCCTTGCCGTGATCCTGCCCGAAGCGCGCCAGGCGGCCAACAGGCTGAGCCTGGAGGCGCTGGCCATCTCTAGCACCGCCACTTTTTTGGTGATCTCGCTGAGCGCACTGGAGCAGGCTTTCGAGACCTTTTTCCAAGCGCCAGACCTGGCCCTGTTGCTCTCCGCGCCCATCTCGCGGCGGGGTATCTTTGTGATCAAGTTCGTGGCCAACATGCGCTGGGACGCCTCGATGATCCTGGTGCTCTCCCTGCCCATCTGGCTGGCCTTTTCCGTGTGGCTCAAGGCGCCCTTCCTCTTTTACCTTGCCCTGCCGATCGCCTGGGGGCTGCTTTTGGTGCTGGTCTCGGGCATAGGTACCTTGCTGGCCATGACCCTGGCGCGGATCATCTCCGCCGCCCGCCTGCGCCAGTTCGTTATCAGCTTTACCATGGGCGTGGGGTTATTACTCGTCATCGGCATCCAGGGCTTGATCACCAGGGTATGGCAAAAAGAACAGATCGTCTCCTGGCTGAATGTCCAGTGGTTGTCGCGCCAAACCTGGCTGCCTTCCGTTTGGTTGAGCCGCGCGTTGGCCCATTTCATGATCGGCGAATACGCCCCGGCCTGGCCCTGGTTGCTGAGGCTGGCTCTAGGCGCGGCCATCGGCTACTTGGCCGCTTATATTGCGGCGTTGCGCCTCTTTCGCGACGGCTGGTATCAGGCACAGGAGGCGGAACAGCGTTCCCGTCGGCGATCCAAGGCGCGGGCGGTCAGGGGC
>JACIWY010000269.1 GCA_014360745.1 Chloroflexota bacterium | reverse complement strand
ATGTGGGCCATGGTGGAAGTGAGAGTCTGCACGAGGACGGCGGCTACGACTCCCCACTCTCGCTCTAGCCCGAAGAGCATAAAGCCACGAAAACAAAACTCCCAGGCAAAATAATAAACCAGATAAACTACCTCGATGCCCAAGAAAAACCACGGATGAAACATGACGCTCTTGGCCAACGGATATTCGCTACGCATCTGTGGATTCAGCGATCCCAAATAGGCCGTGAGCAACGCCAGCGGCAACAAGATGGCTACGAGGCGCAGGCCAAGCCCCACATCCCCCGGGGTCAGGCCCAATTCCTCCGGCCTGCGCTCTAACAAGATTCTTCCCACCAGGACGGGAACGGCAAATAACAATAGCAAAGCGGTGAGATATTCGTACACCGCGTCGAGCACGTCACCGCTCCAGTGACGCGCCAGTGGGGTAAGCAGGGGCAACGAGCCGGCATCTCGCCCCACATAGATCCATACCGTGACCAAAACGGGCACCAAGAGCACTATCAAGGGCGCGCCCAGCCCGGCTTGGCGCAGGCTCTCCAGCCAACCCGTAGGCAACAAGCGCACTTTGCGCACAGATCCCCCATCAGGTCTGCTCACAGCTCCGTCTCCTTTGGGAGGAATGCCGGTGTGGATTAGGAGAAACATTGTTCCCTCGTGTTTATGGTACCATGCTTTGTGCCAGTGTATCAATTATCTATACGCAAACGAGGATATATTTTGTCATCAAGAGGCGGCAAGACCCCGACAGAAGGGGCCATAATAAAGGATTGGCACTCAGCTTTGGGCTTCGCCAGCGTACATGCGCCGGAATCGTTCCTCTGAACCATCGTCTTGGGGCTCATAGCCTAGCAACTCGCGCGCATTGGCGATATCCCACTTTTCCTCCGCGCCTCGCGAGACACCATAAAAGATGCCCCAATTCAACCCCTCGGTTTCGATACAGCGCCACACGAGTTGCGCCAAGTCGCGGGGGCTCAGCCAGCGCGATTTGCCCGGTTCATAGTAACGCCCTGGTTCGTCCTTGCCGTTAAAATTGGCGATGCGCAAGCAAAAGACCCGTAGGCCGTGGACGTCGGCATAGTAGCGCCCCAGCGCCTCACCGAAGGCCTTGCCCGCCCCATAGATGCTATCCGGGCGCACCGGCATATCGGGGTGCGACCGGATGCCCAATTGTTCGTTGATGCCGGTTACGTGATTTGTGCTGGCATAAATCACCGTCGACACCTTGTTGACGCGCGCCGCTTCGTAAATGTGATAGGTGCCCTTCATATCGACGTCGAACGTTTGCTGGGCGATCTCGGCGCGCGGCCTGCCGTGCAGCGCGCCGGCCAGGGCCAGATGAACGATGACATCCACCCCTTCCGTGACCTCGATCATGGCCGCGTAATTGGCCACATCCGAGATCGCGATCTCATCCTCCGGGGCTATGTCATCGGGCACCCGCGAGTGAAAGAGCAAGCGCAAATCGTAACGATCTCGCAAATGTTTGCGCAACGCCGTGCCCACGGTACCAGCCGCGCCAGTTATCAAGACTTTTTTGCGTTTCATTATTTTGGCGCTCCTTCTATTGTTCTAAATCTGCCCTTTGGCCTATCTATGGGCCAGATACCAAGCACTTTTAACGCGCCTCAATAAAGAGATCGCGATGTTTATAGATGTCACTATAGAGCCAATCGAGCAATTCGCCGGTCAATTCCGCGCGCAGATCGCGATATTCGGGGTTGTGCCACAGATTGCGCGTCTCGCCTGGGTCAGCGAGGAGATCAAAGAGCTGCCCGGTGCGATTGCCGGTAAAATAGATCAGCTTGTGCGTTCTGCTGCGGATCATGGCGTTGAGGTCGGGCGCGGGCCGCAGGCCAGTGGCGCCCTCCTCGGCAAAGGCATAGCGACGCGGGAACGCCGCTTCCCCTTCGACCACCGGCGCTAGCGAGATGCCGGCGAGGTCGTCGCCGGGCACGCCGGCCTTTTCCAAGATATACTGAGCCACATCCACATGAGAGACCAGATCGTCCACCTGGCGCCCTGGGCAAAAGGCATCTGGCGCATGGATGATCAAGGGCACATGGGTAATCGTGTCATACATCTCGCCCTTATAGTGCAGGCCGTGATCCCACAGATGATCGCCGTGATCGGAGGTATAGATAATGATGGCCTCGTCATAAAGCCCCTTTCCCTTGAGCGCGGCGATGATGCGCCCTAACACTTCATCGATGAGCGTGACCAACGCATAGTAATGTTTGCGCATGCGTCGCATCCGTTCCGGCGTGGCCCGGCTAGCATGCACGACCGTCACCCCATGGCGGTCTTCATCGCGGCGCTGCTCCTCCCACAATTCATCAGGGATGCCCGCCCGCTCTTCTTCGCTCACGTGGGGCATGGGGATATCCTCGTCCGCATACAGATCCAAGAAGCGCCGCGGCGGATCGTAGAGATCGTGCGGGCTCAGCAACCCGATATGCAAATAAAAAGGTTGTTCGGCGGCATAAGGGCGCCGTTCCCAATCATCCAGCCATTCCAGCACGCGCCGACAGACGTACATGTCGGGGTGCAACGCTTCCGGCAGGGGCCAGACGATGGCGGCCAAGTTGTCGTAATAGTTGGGATCGGTTTCATGCAAGTATAAAGGGGGCTCATAGCCGGCTCCTTTGACCGCCCAATACCACTCGCTGCGGCCCCGCTCCTGAAAGGATTGATATTTATTGCCCTGCTCCGCGATGCGTTCGGCAAAGCCTCCCTGGGGCAGATGGGTCTTGCCGATGCTTACGCAATGATAACCCGCTGCGGCAAGGCGGTGAGTCCAGTGAAGCCGGCCGGAGGAGCGGTAAAAGCCCAGGATGCCGGTCGTGTGCGGATAGAGAGCGTGGTAAAAAGCCGAGCGACTGGAAACGCAAGTGGCGGCGCAGGCGAAACATTGGCGAAAGAGCACGCCGTCGGCGGCCAATGCATCTTGATGAGGGGTGATCATCCAAGAGGCCCCGTTGCTGTGCAGGGTATCGCCGCGTTGTTGCTCGGCAGAGATAAAGATGATATTCGGGCGCTTGTTCATAAAAGGGCTCCTCTGTGATTAAAAGCTGGTTCTGGGCATGAAAAAGCCCCCTTTCTGGCAGGAGGCTTGAGCCACAAGCACGCGCTGGATTCTAGATGCGCGCTCCGGCCCTGTCAAGCCTTTGTCGCGTATGAGAGCAGGAGGGGTGGCTCCAAATGGGGATCTTTGAGCCGCGGTTTCCCAAACACGCTCTTTCGCGGCTTGGGAATTGCAGCGACAGCTAATGAGGCAAGGGGCGCGACCCGCCAAGGGGCAAATGCCCGTCACGAGACACTGGCGAAGATGAGCACCTTACAAGCCGGCCCCCTGACTTAGCTTACCTTTGGTGCGCTTCATGCGGAAAAGATCTTCTCTTTCCTTCTCTTCCAAGGTTTCTTCGATATATTTGACCTTGGCTTCGTAGGCGGGGATGAACACGTTTTCCAGTGCGTTGACACGCCGCTGTGTTTTGCGCAGCTCGAGAGCCAATCGCCATACGGTGGTAACCTTTTCTGCAAATTCGCCCAAAAGATCGAGCACCCCCAGCCATTCCTGACGCACCTGGTCGAGGATGGGGCTAGTATCGCCGAAACCGTATAGCGGGCGTCGTTCAGGGACCTTGTAATGCACCGTGGGCACGAGCACGCCCATGATGCTGTGCGGGGTAATGCGCATCTCGACCGAGCGGGGGCTGGATAAGGCGATGCGGCTGACCCGCTCCGTGCCCATGGCCGCCCGCGCCTCTTCCACGGTTTCATAGGCGCGGCGAAAGCGCTCCTCCATCTCTTTTTGCACTTGCTCTGTATCGGCGATGGTGCGCAAGATCTGGCCGATGAGGACATGCCGCTTCTTGTCCAACAGGTCATGCCCTTCGCGGGCCAGTTGAAGCCGCGCGCGTAGTTCCATCAACTTGCTGCGCGTTGGGGCGATTTCGCCAAGGTCTAACATGCGGTTATTCCTTCACCTTTTCCGCCGCGCGATAATACTTTTGCAACAGTCGTTCGCTCAGCCGGGTAAGCTCGCTCTCGGGCAAGAGGCCCAGAATCTCCCAGGCCAGATCCAGGGTTTGTTCGATGGAACGCGACTCGTCCATCCCTTGATTCACGAAGCGACGCTCGAAGGCATTGCCGAATTCGAGGTAAGCGCGGTCGATGTCCGTCATTTCCTCTTCGCCGATCACGGCGCGCAGCGAACGCACCTCCTGGACTTGGGAATAGGCAGCGTAGAGCTGATCGGCCAGCGCGGGGTGATCCTCGCGCGTGTAGCCTTCGCCGATGCCATCTTTCATCAAGCGCGAAAGAGAGGGCAACACATTGATGGGCGGGTAGATACCGTTGCGATACAAATCGCGGCCCAAAACGATCTGTCCCTCGGTGATATAGCCGGTGAGATCAGGGATCGGGTGAGTGATATCGTCGTTGGGCATGGTCAGGATGGGCATTTGGGTGATCGAGCCTGCGCGTCCTTCGATGATGCCCGTGCGCTCGTATAGAGAGGCCAGGTCGCTATAGAGGTAGCCGGGATAGCCCTTGCGGCTGGGCACCTCGCCGCGACGGCTGGCCAGCTCGCGCAGCGCTTCACCATAGTTGGTCATGTCGGTCAAGATGACCAGCACGTGCATATCGTGTTCAAAGGCCAGGAATTCAGCCAACGTGAGCGCCGTGCGCGGCGCCATGATGCGTTCCATCGGTGGATCGTCGGCCAGGTTGAGGAACATGGCCGTATTCAAAATCGCGTTGCTTTCCTCGAAACTGCGCCTGAAAAACTCGGCGTCGTCATGCTTGATGCCGATGGCGCAAAATACCACGGCGAACGGTTCGTCGGCATCGGCGATATGCGCCTGGCGGGCGATCTGCGCCGCCAATTCGTTGTGAGGCATCCCGCTGCCGGAAAAGATGGGCAGTTTCTGGCCTCGGATGAGGGTGTTCATGCCATCGATGGCCGATATGCCGGTGACGATCAGGCTGCGCGGGTATTGTCGGCGGGTCACATTGATGGGGCGCCCGTTGATGTCGAGCATATCCTCCGCCACAGGGGTGCCCAAGCCGTCTATGGGCTTGGCCAGGCCGCTGAAAACGCGGCCCAACATCTCGCGAGCCACCGGAATGCGTAGCGGCGATCCGCTAAAGCGCACGCGCACCGAGGATAGATCGAGCCCGGCCGTCCCGGTCCATACTTCTACCAGCGCCCCATCTTTGCTCGCCAAGAGGACCCTGCCCAGGCGTACTTCACCGGCGGGCAGGATAAGCTCCACCGCTTCGTCATAGCCCACATCGTCGACCCCTTCGACGAGTACAATGGGACCGTCAATGCGCGTCAAGCCGCGATACTGTTTGGTTCTGAGCACGGGCAGGCCGCTAGCAACCTGGTCACTCACTTTCATATTCCTTCTCGATCGCGTCCAATTGAGCGTCCAGCGACTGTTTCAGTTCGTCGTAACGCGCAAACTCCTCGTTGGGTATGGCGGCTTTGGCCCGCTTGATGCGCGGCCAAATATCCACTTCGTTCTGCAGCCGCACGTAAGGCACGCCCTTCTCGATCATCCGCCGT
>JACIWY010000268.1 GCA_014360745.1 Chloroflexota bacterium | reverse complement strand
ACTTTTTCTCCGGCGTCTCCGGGCCGGATGTCATTAATATGACCCACTGGTTGGGGGCGTTGGTCACCAATGTGAATATCATCGGCTTCCAGAACACGGCCACGCGGCGTGTGCTGGACAAGGCGGCCAGCTTTATCCAGGTGCCCAAATCCTGCTTTAGCATGGTGGTCAAAGGCCACCATGATCTGGCCGGGCTCTATTTCGGCTCGCCCGAGGAATCGCAGGCTGCTGCGGCCACCCTGTCGGCGGAGGTGAATATTCAATACGTCGATCACCCCTATCACACCGTGCTCTCTATTATGCCCGAGATCTATGACGATATCTGGACGGCCAGCAAAGGGATGTACAAGGTGGAACCGGTGGTGGCCGACGGCGGCCGAGTGATCATCTATGCCCCGCATATCGACGAGATCTCGTACACGCACGGCCAGATCCTGGACCGGGTGGGCTACCATGTACGCGACTATTATCTGACCAACATGCAAATCTGCGCCCAAGAGCCGCGCAGTGTCCTGGCGCACTCGACGCTGGTCAAAGGGGCGGGCACCTGCGAGGGTGGGGTGGAAAAGCCGCGCATTGAGGTCATCCTGGCCACCGGCGTGCCCGAGGAGCGCTGCAAACAGGTGAACCTGGGGTATATGGATCCCGCCACCATCAAGCCGGAGGAATGGATGGGGCGGGAAGACGAGGGCATCCTGGTCGTCCCCCGCGCTGGCGAGGTTCTCTATCGCCTGCGACAGGATAAACAAAAAGCATAAATTGCAAGAGGGATGGGGCCGAGCTGTGTATCTCCAGGCGGATGATCAGAGCAGTAGCATTGCCCGGCAGGATCGCCTCTGGCCTCGCCCAAAGGAGAAGTCCAGATGAGCGAGTTCGGTTTGATCGGCCTGGCCGTCATGGGCCAGAATCTGGTGTTGAACATCGTCAATCACGGCTTTTCGGTCGCGGTCTATAACCGCACCGGCGCGCGCACCGCCGAGTTCGTGGCCAGCCCCGAAGCCCAGGGTAAGGACATTACCCCGGCCTATTCGCTGGAAGAGTTTGTCAGCCTCTTGGAACGCCCGCGCAAGATCATGCTTATGGTCCAGGCGGGCGCTCCGGTAGATGCCGTCATCGACCAACTTCGCCCCTTGTTGGACAAGGGCGACCTGATCATCGATGGAGGCAACTCTTTTTACAAGGATACCGAACGCCGCGCCGTGGCCCTGGAGCAGGAGGGCCTGCTTTATATCGGCACCGGCGTCTCCGGCGGCGAGGAGGGCGCGCTCAAAGGCCCGGCCATCATGCCCGGCGGCCAACCCGAGGCCTACAAGATGGTGGAGCCCATCTTTACCGCCATCGCGGCCAAAGCCGAGGGGGAGCCCTGTGTCGCCTATCTGGGGCCGCGCGGGGCTGGCCATTATGTGAAAATGGTGCACAACGGCATCGAATATGGCGACATGCAACTCATTGCCGAGTCGTACGACATTATGCATCGGGCCTTGAACCTCTCGGCGCCGGAGTTACACGACATCTATGCCGAATGGTACAAGGGCGAACTCGAATCCTACCTCATCGAGATCACCCGCGACATTTTCGCCTATATCGACGAGGAGACCGGCCAGCCGTTGGTGGAGCTGATCCTCGATGAAGCCCAGCAAAAAGGCACCGGCAAGTGGACCTCGCAAGACGCCCTGGACATTGGCGCGCCTATTCCCACCATCAATGCCGCCGTGACGGCGCGTATCATCTCCTCGTTCAAGGAGGAGCGCGTGGCGGCCAGCAAAGTGCTCAGTGGCCCGGAGATTTCCCAAGCCTCGCTCACCGCCGGCGAGCGCGGGCGGCTCATCGATGATATGCGCCAGGCGCTCTATGCGGCCAAGATTTGTTCTTATGCCCAGGGCATGACGTTGCTCAAGTTGGCTTCTGAGGAATACGACTATGGCTTGGACTTGGGCACGGTGGCCAAGCTCTGGCGCGGGGGCTGCATCATCCGCGCCCGCTTTTTGAACGACATCACCGCTGCTTATCGACGCAATCCCAACCTGACCAATCTGCTGCTGGATGATTACTTTAAAGAGGCCATCCTCAGTCGGCAGGCGGCCTTGCGGCGCGTCATCCAGACGGCCGTGGGTTTGGGCATCCCTTGTCCGGCCTTTAGCGCGTCTTTGGCCTACTTTGATAGCTATCGCACCGCGCGATTGCCGGCCAACCTGACGCAAGCCCAGCGAGACTATTTCGGCGCCCATACCTACCGGCGTATCGATAAGGAAGGCGTCTTTCACACCGATTGGGCCGGGCTGCACGGCTAAATTGTGCTGTGCTATCTAGGTGGCGGGCACTTTCGGCACGTTTACGCGCTGTGTCCGCCACCTCATAGCTTGTTTATTCCGAGGTAAGTGCGATGAAGAACAACAACGTCATCGTTGCCCAATCCGGCGGGCCTTCGCCGGTGATCAACGCTTCGTTGCAAGGCGTTATCGAATTCATGCGCGATATGCCCGGCACATTTGGCACGATCTATGCGGGCTATCACGGTATCGAGGGCGTCTTGCAGGAGGAGTTGCTCGATTTATCGGCCCAGCCTGCGCAAGAGATCGCGCTGCTCGGCGTGACCCCCGCCGCCGGCGCCATCGGCACCTGCCGTTACAAGCTTCAAGAAAAAAACACCGAGGATTTTGAACGCGTTATCGAGGTGCTGAAAGCGCATCGCGTGGGCTATTTCCTTTACACTGGCGGCAATGATTCGATGGATACCGCCCACAAGATCGCCCAACTGGCCCACCAACGCGGCCTCGATCTGGTGGCGGTGGGCATTCCCAAGACCATCGACAACGACGTGGGCGACAGCGAGTTCAAGCTCATCGATCACACGCCGGGCTATGGTAGCGTGGCCCGGTATTGGGCCTATACCGTACAGGGGGCCAATGAAGAGAACCGTGGCTCTTGTCCCTCCGATCCGGTGTTGGTCATGCAGGCCATGGGCCGGCGTATCGGCTTTATCCCCGCGGCGGCGCGGTTGGGCGATCCCAACCGTGAGATGCCCTTGCTCATTTTCCTAGCCGAATCGGGCATCAAACTGCCGGAGTTGGCCGATCTGGTCAACGACACGCTACGAGCGCACGGTCGGGCGCTGGTCGTGGTCAGCGAAGGGTTGGAGCTGGGCGATATCGGCGAGTCGCGCGATTCGTTCGGACATGTACAGTTCTCGGCCAGCGAGACTACCGTGGCCCAGATCGTCACCAACTATTTGAACCGCGTCGGCCTGGCTACCCGCGGCAGCGCCCGGCTGAACATCTCGGGCACCCACCAGCGCCATGACATCGCCTCGGCTTCCATCGTCGATCTCAATGAGGCTTATGCCGTGGGGCAAAAGGCGGCCGAGTTGGCCGCGGCCGGGGAATCGGGTTATATGGCCACCATCCTGCGCGAGCCGGGCCCGATTTATAACGTGCGCTACGACAAGGTGCCCTTGGAGCTGGTGGCGAACTCGGAACGCAAATTCCCGGCGGCGTGGATCGCCCCCGGCCGCGCCGACGTCACCGACGAATTCTTGGCCTACGCCCGTCCGCTCATCGGCGATCACTGGCCCAGCATCCCGTTGGTGGGTGGCCTACAGCGCTTTGCCCGCCTGGAGCCACGCTTTGCCGAGAAAAAACTGCCCTCCTATGTGCCACAGGCGTATCGCAAGGGGACGCCATGAAAGCCGCGCTGCTGGAGACCGAAGGGCGCATCGCCATCGTAGAGGCCGAGCGCCCTTCTATAGGCCCGGACGATGTCCTCATTCGTGTCGCTTACGCCGGGGTGTGCGGTTCCGACCTGCATTCCTTTGAAGGCAGCCATCCCTTCCGCAAGCCACCGGTCATCTTGGGGCATGAGCTGTCGGGCACGGTGGTCGAACGTGGGGAGCGTGTGGAGAGCTTGGCGATCGGCGATCCGGTGACGGTGATGCCTTATATTCACTGTGGCCGCTGTGCCATGTGTCGGCGAGGACGCACCAACATTTGTCTGAACAAGATCGTGCCTGGTATCAAGGGCTGGGCTGGCACGTTTGCCGAATATTTCCGCGCACCCGCCGCTGTGACCTACAAGCTCGGCGAGCGCACCTCGCTGCGCGAGGGCGCGCTGGCCGAGCCCTTGGCTGTAGCCGTTCACTCGGTCGCCCAGGGACGTGTGGGGCAGGGCGATCGCGTGCTTATTTTGGGAGCGGGTACCATCGGCCTGCTCACCGGCATCGCTGCCCGACAGGCCGGCGCCTCGGCGGTGGCCATCACCGATCTTTACGAGTACAACCTGAGCGTGGGCTGTACCCTGGGGTTTGATGCTGCCTATCGGGCTGATCAACAGGATCTGGTGCAGAGGATTCGCGCCGACTATGCCGAGGGCTTTGACGTGCTTTTTTTGACCAGCGGCGCTGCCGTCACGGTCACGCAGTCGCTGGAACTGGCCCAGCGCACGGCGCGCATCGTGGCGACGGCTATCTTTCCCCGCCCCGTCACGTTGGATATCGGTCCCATTACTCAGGGTGAGCTCGAATTGATCGGCACCTCGATTTACACCGATCTCGATTTTCGTCGCGCCCTGCTCTGGTTGGACGAACACGTCCATCCTTTCGAGCGGCTCATCGATCATGAGCTTCCGCTGGATGCCGCCCAAGGCGCGCTGGAGATGCTTGCCGGTCGCACGGAAGACGCCATCAAGGTTCTTTTACGCCCATAGGGCTTAAAAGTGAGAACGGGAGGGTTGATGTCGGCCATACGTGACTATGTCATGACCCATGAGCTGTTCTGCCATCACGACCACCACAGCGATTTTGTCGATTTCGACGCCGGGCGCGAAGGGTATGATTTTCGCGATCTTCTCGGCTATGCGCCGGCCGATCTGGTCACCGCCGAGGGGCCGGATCCCGCCCCAGGCCCTATGGACGCCGAGCGCGTGAGACGGCTCTGGCCATATATTCGCGCTACCGGTTATGGCCGGGCGGTGGAATTGACCTGTCAAGAGTTGTTCGGCCTTTCTTACGCGCCCGAATCCTTCGATGCCCTCACCGAGGCCTTGCAGGATGCCATCAGGGGCAAATCGGCGGCCGAGGTGTATGACTATTTCGTCCATCGACGGGCACAGAACAAATGGACGTTGCACGATGGCCGGTTTCGCCTGGAAAACCCTCGCGCGCTCAAGGCGGACCTTTATCCCTCGTCGTATCGCTTTGCGTTTCGCATGGACGCCCTGTTCGACCTCACCGACGCAACGCCCATCGCCGAATTGGAGCGTTTTACGGGGCGTTCGATCCACACCCTCGAAGCGCTCGTCGATGCGCTCGATGCGGCGATCGACGTCTTTAAAACCACAGGGCAGCTCGCAGCCATCAAGATCGGCATGGCATATCGCCGCGACTTGGCGGTGGGCGATCCAACCCGGCATGAGGCCGAGCTGGCCTTTAACCGAGTGCGCAGCCGCAAGGTCTTTTGGGACGGTCTTCAGCAGAACACCGGGGCGGTAGATGCTGCCTCGGGCCGTGCCCTGGGCGACTATCTCTTGCATCGCGTCATCCAACGCGCCGAGGCCGAGAATCTGCCCGTCCAAATTCATACCGGCTCTTTGGCCGGCAACTGGGGATCGCT
>JACIWY010000267.1 GCA_014360745.1 Chloroflexota bacterium | reverse complement strand
TCCACACTGAGGAATCGGGCGTCCAAGAATGGCCGGTTTTTTTATAGGTAGGCACCGCCTTGAAATTGGCCGACCAGGTGCCCAGCGTTTGACGTTGAAAACCCTCTTGCACCGAGCGCTCGATGGTAGCCTGGATCAACCGACGACCGATGCTCTGCTTCTGATATTTGGGGTGGACGTTCAACAGCGCCAGATACCCCTCACCCGACTGGACGCCATGCTCGTCGGTAAAGCTACAGTAGCCGGCGATCTCGCCCTCCACAACGGCCACAAAGGTCACTAGGTGTCGCCGGTCGTTTTCCCACTCGCGCACCATCTCGGCGGTAATGGGCAAACCGTGGGTCCAACTCCCGGGCCACTGCATATCGCTGGCATTCCACATAGCCGCCAGGCCTTCGGCGTCCTGGTCGATATCTATGGGGCGGATGACAACTTGCATAATCTGGAGTACTCCTCGAAAACTAGGCGCCGTGGTCAAGCGATGCGACCCCCGGTCGGTAAATCGCGGCGGGTAATTATAACCGTCGCCCATCATTCTGACGAATTAGCTCCCTATGGTGGCACGCCTGTGCGCAAACCGATCTGCGCCGTTGCGCGCCTAACTGGCGGTTGACGCAGCGTCGGACGGTGTGTTATGATGGGCAATGCTGTAGGCACCAGCACTTCCTCGGCCAGAACATGAGTTCAACATATCAGGGGGAAAAGCGGGCATGTTTCGCTCGAAAAGATCGTGTCTCGGGTTTATGCTCGGCATGCTGTTCTCGACGTGGGCGCTTGCCTATATCCTCGTCTACTTACTAACGGGCCGTCTGGCAGTGCCCGGCCAAGAGGGAACGCGCTTTGTTACCGCGCGCGAGGCCGCCGATGAGCTCGATGCTCTGGTAGGGGACAAGGAGGAGGCAGAGGATGAAGCGTAAAGGACATCCTTTCCGCAACGGTCTGATCGCCGGCTTGGTCTGGCCTTTGTGCTTTCTGGGCGGGGTTGTCGTCGCCGTTTATCGCCTCACCGGCATGGTTCCCTTCCCGGTACGGCGCCTAGATGAGGGGGAATTGGTCGTTCGGTTGGTCGATCCGGCAGAAGTGCCGAGCTATTGGCGACGCTGGCAGGCCGAGTTGCTGCCCTTGATCGAAAGGGCCCGCCAGGTAGCGTGGCAACTGCGCACCGCTCATAACGGCGATTGGTTGGAACAGAAATAGCCCCTCTCGAAAGGGGTTTCAGGCGCCCGGCATTTTCAGCCCGTCTGTGGGCCGATGCCGGGCACCTAATGAGTCGCTAGGCGCGACCCCACTTTTTATACGCATCGGCGAAGGACATGCCCCGGGCCAAGTCCTCGCGCATCCCTTGTTCGCGTTTTTCGATCTCCTCGGCCTTGATCAGCGCCTCCATCGAGATCTCCTCAGGCACGACGATGACGCCGTCGGGCCCGCCAATGACCCAATCGCCAGGACTGACGCGCACCTGACTGGTCAATGTGCCGGGAAGAGCAATAGGGATATTGGTGGCATTGATCCGCCAACGTTTGGCCGACTCAATGGGCGAGGTGCCGCGCGCACAGACGGTATAATTGGGGATCACCTCCAACCCTAGAAGGTCGCGGATGTAGCCATCGATGACGATGCCCATAGCGCCGTGCTGCTTTAAATTCCAGCTCGTCATCTCGCCGAACTTGCCCGTCCAAGGCTCGCCACCCCCGTCGACGACGACCACGCACCCCGGGAAACAAAGATCGGTGACGCTGACAAAAGTCGCCGTGGTCTTGCCATCGGCCGACTCGGCCTGCATCTCTTCGCGGGTGCGCGGATCACGCCCGCCGCGACACGTTACCGCTTTGCCGGCCAGATGTTGATGCGGAAAAAGCGGGCGGATGCCCAGATCGACGCACTGATTGGGATAGCCCATCCTGTCCAAGGTATCGTACAGGTTGGCAATACGGATCTTGTCCCAACGTGCCTGCAATTCCAGGATGGAGAATTCTTGTTCGCTTTTGGCCATGTTGTCCTCCTGATATATACGGTTTTAGCAACTTTACAAGACCCCACCTACAGACGGTATCGGCGGGGATTCTACCGCTGCGTGCAGACGTGTCAAGTCAATTTCTCACCGCCCCTCCTCACAGGGTATTCAACGCCAATAAAAAGTGCCCAATTCGCTGGGCAAACTGATTGCCACCTCGCTCCCCGTGTCCGCCGCGTCGAGCACGACGGTCACCTGCCACCGAAAAGCACCCGCTTCGGGATAGTTAGGGTACATCGCCGCAGGCACGCGCCATGACGCCGCCTTGGTCAACACCTCAAGCGGCTCCTCCTCACCCGGCGCCCAGAGACGAAGAGCATACCATTCATCTTGTGCCAGGATGCCGACAGAAGTCCAATTGAGCAAGATCCGCGTTTGCTCCCCCTCGAACACATCGCCCTCGGTGGGCGCCAGAAGATGTGGGGCCCGATAGGGAAGATCGGGCAATGGCGTGTTGGTCGGCGAAGGGCTCGGCGTGATAGTAAGCGTAGGCGTCGGCGGGCCGGTCGATGTGGCGCTGGCCGAGGGCGTCGGCGTCGCCAAAGGCGTGGCATTGGGGATGATCAACTTTTCTCCGATGCGCAACACACGATTCATAGATATTTGATTGGCTTTGGCGATCTCTTCCGCCGCCACGTCATACTTGACGGCCAGTCCTCCTAGGGTGTCCCCCCGCTCGATGATATGCACCACCGGCTCCGGCGTCGCCGTGGGCGTAGCCGTGAATGCTGGCGTCGTCGTCCGAGTCGGCGAGGGCGACGTTCCGGTTTGCGAGGGCGTCTCGGTCACTTGCGTTGTCGGCGGCCCACCGACCGCAGTGGTGATAACGGCCGTAGCCGTGATTGTCAACGTCGCCGTAACGGTCTCTGAAGGCGAGCTGATCCCCGTAGGCACCGGCTGCGGGATGGTGAGCACCTGATCGATCTGCAGAACCGCCTCCGGCCCCAAGCCGTTGGCCGCCAACAACGCTTCCACGGTCAGCCCAAAGGCCCGGGAGATGGTCCAAGGGCTATCCCCCGATTTGACCGTGTAGAGCAAGGGGGTCATCGTGGGCACAGGCGATGGCGTTTCGGTCGGCGTCGGCAAAACGGTAGAGACCATCGTCGGCGTCTCCGAAGGGGTAAAAGAGGGCGTTGGCGAAGGAATCGGGCTCGACGTGAAGGTGACTGTAGGAGATGGAGACGGCGCCGGCGTGGACGTTGCCTCCTGAGAGACCTCCGGCATGGAAGAAAGGGTCAGTGAAGGCATCGGCAATTGTCGTGTGGGTGCCTTTTGGGAGATGGCTTGAGAGGGGGAAGGAGTCTGCGCCAACAAGGCCACAGGGAACCCCTCTCCTTTGTGAGAACCGATCCACCACCCCAGCCCGCCCAGCAGAAGCAGAGCGACGATGGATAGCAAACGCCCCCGCCACAAAGCCCCCGTGTGCGCCGGAGCCTCTTGCGCTCGGGCTCCACAAATGGGGCATTCCCCCTGTGGCGACATCCTGGCCCCACAAGAAGGGCACTGCGCCGAAAGCCTGCGCAGGGCCAGTTGTCCCCCGCAAGAGGGACAAAGGGTGGCATCTCCGCGCACCTGTGCGCCACATTGGGGGCAGCGCCTCTTATTTGACGTGTCTCGCATGTTGTTCTCTAGCTAGTCGGCGTTGCCTGCCAGCCCCAGTTCTTTAGCCACCGGTTTGAGCGCTTCGATGACGCAAGTGATATGTGCGTTGAGTTCCACCCCTAGCTCGGCCACGCCTCGCTCGATATCCTCGCGGTTTACCCCACGGGCAAAAGCCTTGTCCTTCCACTTTTTGCGCACCGATTGAGCGGTGAGATCCATAATGCTTTTGCTGGGGCGCACCAGGGCGCAGGCGGCGATAAGACCGGTGAGTTCGTCCACAGCGAACAAGGTCTTGGCCATCTTGCTGGTGCGCGGGACGCCCAAATAGGTGGCATGGCCCTTGACAGCCGAGATGATTTCCTCGGGCCAACCGAGCTCCTCCAGCAAGGCACAGCCGGCAGCCACATGGCCGCCCGGCGCCAGCTCCGGGTACTCCTCATAATCGAAATCGTGGATCAGCCCTGCGATCCCCCAAAGGTCTTCATCCTCACCGAATTGACGAGCGTAGGCGCGCATGGCAGCCTCCACAGCCAGAGCATGCTTGATCAAGCTCTCGCTCTTGGTGTGCTCTGTCAAAAGCTCCCATGCCTCCTCTCGGGTAGGTCTCACGGCAACTTCCTCCTGTCAAAAATAGCAGACCGGGATCTAGAGGCGGCGGGCACTTAAAATGCCTGCCACCTGCCTCTAGCGCATCTCATTCCCCCAATGCCTCGCGTTGGGCAACGACGAGCTGCGCGATGCCGCGCTGCGCTAGGTTAAGCATGTCGTCGAGTTGCTGACGGGTAAAAAGGTGCCCCTCGGCGGTGCCTTGCACCTCGACGAACTGCCCGGCGCCGTTCATCACCACGTTAAAATCCACGTCAGCCCGCGAATCCTCCTCATAGCACAGATCGAGCAATATCTCCTCTTCCACGATGCCGACGCTCACCGCTGCCACAGGGGAAAGTAGCACCTCAGGCCCTACGATCTGCTCGGATACGAGCCTGCGCAGAGCCAAGGCCAGGGCCACATAGCCGCCGGTGATCGAAGCGGTGCGCGTGCCCCCATCGGCTTGGATTACATCACAATCGATGAGCACCGTGCGCTCGCCCAAAGCCTCCAAATCCACGGCAGCGCGCAACGCACGACCGATCAGGCGACGAATCTCTTGCGTGCGCCCGGAGAGCCCCTGCGTCTCACGCCGAGTGCGCACCGGCGTCGAACGGGGCAACATGGCGTATTCGCCAGTCACCCAACCGGAACCCCTGCCGGCCATCCAGGGGGGCACCGTCTCTTCAACGGTCGCCGCACAAAGCACTTTGGTCCGGCCTGTGGTAATGAGCACCGAGGCCTCGGCAAAATCCAGGTAACCCGTCTCGATGCGCACCGGCCGCAGGGCATCGGCGGCGCGACCGTCAATTCGCATAGCGCTCTCCTCCGCCCGACAAGCGATCCATCATTCGCTCGCGGCCGACGATAAACGCCCGTTGGTTCAACTCTACATAGCGCTCGGGCACGCGTCTGGCGACTACCGCCAGCCAGGTCTCTTGGGGCACATTGAGCAAAGCGGAGAGGGCACCCAACATGACCACATTGTTCACCCGTGGGTTGCCCAATTCGCGGGCCAGGTCGATCGCCGGCACATAATGAACGCGTCCGGCCAGTGGTTGGTAGGCGAGCTCTTCTTGAGCAGGAGTGGGATACAGGTCGTCACCAGAGCTCACCGACACCGGCGAAATGCGGTAATCGTTAATCAATAACGTACCCTCGGGGCGCAACATATGAGCGTAGCGCAGAGCCTCCAAGCGCTCAAAAGCCACGAAATAGTCCACCTCGCCAGAGCCGATGACGGGCGAATACACCCGCTTTCCCCAGCGAACATGGCTGGTGACGCTGCCGCCGCGTTGGGCCATGCCGTGCACCTCCGATTTTTTCACGTCGTGGCCCTGCTCCATCCCCACCAAGGCGATTACATCGGCGGCGAGCAACGTGCCTTGCCCACCGACAC
>JACIWY010000266.1 GCA_014360745.1 Chloroflexota bacterium | reverse complement strand
GATACGGTGGAGTTGCTCCAAGAGGCCGCCCGCCAAAAAGTGGCTTTTGTGCCTGGCGCACCTTTTTACGCCAACGGTGGGGGCCAAAATACTCTACGACTCTCTTTTGCCAGCGTCCCGCCGGAGACGATCGTCGAGGGTATTCGCCGCCTGGGTGAGGTGATTCGGCGCAAAATATCGACATGATGCCGGTTTGGCCAAGCGACCCAAACGGGCTACAATATCCATTACAAGATGATTGTTTTTACCATAGGGGGTGGGACATGCCACTCTATGAATATCAGTGCCCTCACTGTCAGATCAAGTTCGCCAAGCTGCGGCCTTTTTCGCAGGCCGATGCCCCGGCGCCTTGCCCACAGTGCGGTGGCGAGGACACCCGACGAGCGATCTCGCTTTTCGCCAGCTTTAGCAAGAGCGCTGATGGCTCGACGCAGGCTGTCGGCGGAGGAGGCGGGTGCGCAGGCTGTGCTTCTCATTCGTGTGGAAGCTGCCACCACCATTAGCCTTGGCCGGCTGCAGCTTTGTACTGGCAAGCGGGTGACCTTGTGGTTCGCCCGCTTGTGTTCTGTCTGACAGAGACACATAGCGCTCATTTGGAGGTTATCTCAGCACGTGGCTGCACATTTGTGTACATCGCAAGCGGTGACATTTGAGCTTCAATGTATCGATCCTTCTTCGCGGGGACGGGCCGGGGTATTGCACACGCCGCATGGCGACGTGCCCACGCCTGTCTTTTGCCTGGTGGGCACTCAGGCGACGGTTAAAACGCTGGCCCCGCGAGACCTGTTGGCCTTGGATAGCCGTTTGATCCTAGCTAACACATATCACCTCCATCTGCGCCCGGGGGCAGAGCTTATCGCCCGCATGGGGGGGCTGCACGCTTTTATGGCCTGGGATCGCGCCATTCTCACGGATAGCGGCGGCTTTCAAGTGTTCAGCTTGCAAGACTTGCGCGACCTGGATGACGAGGGAGTGACCTTTCGTTCACATATCGACGGTTCCGAGCACCGCTTTACCCCAGAGCGTGTGATCGAGATTCAAGAACTATTGGGGGCCGATATCGCCATGGTGTTGGACGAATGCGCCGAGCCGATGAATTATGCCTATAATGTCGAGGCGCTGCGCCGCACGCATTTGTGGGCCGAGCGTTGCCGCAAGGCTCACTCTCGCGCCGATCAGGCGCTGTTTGGTATCGTCCAGGGAGGCATTTTCCCCGATTTGCGCGCCGAGAGCGCGCGCGTCCTCAGCGCCATGGATTTCCCCGGCTATGCCATCGGCGGCCTGAGCGTAGGTGAGCCCAAGGCGGAGATGTTGCGCATCTTGGATATAGTCGTTCCGTTATTGCCGGAAAACCGGCCACGCTATTTGATGGGGGTAGGTTCCCCGGAGGACCTGGTAGAGAGTGTAGCGCGGGGCATCGATATATTCGATTGCGTCTTGCCCACAAGGCTAGCCCGCAACGGCGCGGTCTTTACCCTTGAGGGGCGTTTGAACTTGCGCAACGCTGTGCACAAGGAGGATCCTCGCCCCATCCAAGAAGGTTGCCGTTGCTATACCTGCCAACATTTCTCGCGAGCCTATCTGCGTCACCTGATCATGAGCCGCGAGATCCTGGGGCTGCACTTGAACACGATCCATAACGTGCACTTTTTGTTGCAATTGATGCGCGACATGCGTGCGGCCATCCAAAAAGGGGATCTGGCTGCGTTCCGACAGGAATTCTTGGCCCGCTACCGAGTCGCCGATGCCGAAGCCCGGCAACAGAATCGGCAGAGCTGGCGCCTGGCTCAAGGCCTCGCCCCAAACCGTTCGCGCCGAGGCTCTGAGCCAAGTCGTCCGGCGAGTTAACGTCGGCATTATCCATCTTGTGTCGAAAGGCCGCCCATGACCCCATTCCAAGCTGTCGCCTTGAGCGTTCTTCAAGGCGCCACCGAATTCTTGCCGGTGAGCAGTTCCGGTCATTTGGTGTTATTGCCCTGGTTGTTGGGTTGGGCCGAGCCCGGCCTGATCTACGACGCGGTTGTCCATTTGGGCACCCTGGTTGCCGTGGCCGGCTATTTCCGGCGAGATTTGCTCGCGCTGGCGCGCGCGTGGCTTGCCAGTGTGTACAAGCGCAAATTGGACACCCCCCAAGCGAGGATGAGCTGGTTGTTACTGGCCAGCACGCTTCCCGGCGCGTTGTTGGGTTTTGCCCTTGAAGGCTTGTTCCAAGCCCTTTTCGGCGCACCGCGTATCGTAGCGCTGTTTCTGATCTTGACGGGTTTGTTGTTGACCCTGGGCGAGTATCTGGGCCGAGGCCGCCTTTCGTTGGCCGAAATGGGCTTGGGAGATGCGCTGCTCATGGGTCTGGCCCAGGGATGCGCCATCGCGCCGGGTCTGTCGCGTTCGGGGGCCACCATCGCGGTCGGCTTGTTGCGCGGCTTGTCTCGTGCGGAGGCAGCCCGTTTCTCCTTTTTGATGGCTTTGCCGATCACTTTGGGCGCCGCGGGGGTGCAGTTCTTGCATGTGTGGACCGATCCAACTCCCCTGGCGCTCGCGGGCACAAGCGGCCTTGAATTGGCCATTGGCTTTGTCGGAGCTGCCTTGAGTGGTCTCTTGGCCATTCGCTTTCTCCTGGCTTATTTGGTACGTAGGAGATTGCGCTCATTTGCCTATTATTGCTGGGGCCTGGGCATCGTCTGTTTCGTGTTGACCTTCCTGCGCTGAGGATGAGAATGGCATCTCGTCGAAAATGGGGGCACCCTATCGCTGCGGCGGTGGCGCCGTTCTTGGTCGCCGGCTTGGCGGCCTGCGGAGCCTTGTCTCTGGGCGAGATGCAGACGGAGGACGAGGCGTCAGCTGCACAGGAGCATGAGTTGATCCGTGTGGTCACCTGTTGGGCCGGCTTGCCGTTGATGGAGGAACTGGCCGCGGCCTTTTTGTCCCAAAGGCCCGATCTCTTTTTCGATCTCGAAGCGGTCGATTCGCAACAGGCCGAAGAGCGGCTGCGCAGGGGGCAGGCGGAACTGGCTCTGGTGATCCGACCCTATAACCCTGCAAGCGGCCAAGCCCTTCTTCAGGAGGATGATCGCGAGTTAGCACCAACCCTGCTGGCGCTTGATGCATTGGGCATCGCCGTCCACGAGCGGAACCCTCTGGGCGATCTGCCGGCCAAGGAAGTGGCCCGGCTCTTTGAGGGCTATTATCTCGACTGGTCGCTGCTAGGGGGCACAGAGGGACGGCCGGAGCTGCTCACCCGCGAGGCGGGGGCTACGACGCGCGAACTTTTGGAGCACACCCTCATGGACGGAGAGTCCGTTTCCTCGGCGGCGCGTGTCATGCCTCATGATCGTGGCATCCTGGCTTATATCCGAGAACATGAGCTGGCCATCGGCTATGTATCGCGGGCCTGGGCGCAAGGGCGGGAGGGAAGCGGCATCAAGTTAGTGGCCATCGACGGTGTGGCGCCATTACCCACGGCACTGCGCCGAGGAACCTACCCATTGACCTATGCCCTCGTCTTGCTGCGCTCGCCTCAAGCGCCTTCGGCGATCCAGCCTTTCATCGATTTTTGCCTACAACCTCAAACGCGGCGCTTGAACCAGGCTCGTTATGTCCTGCCCCAGAGATGAAAGCATCCATAGCCAAGCCTTACGGGGCCGGCGGCTTGACGGCGCCGGCGGATCGCTCTACACTCCCGCGCCAGCATGAGGCCATTCTCCCAGGACGAAGGATAAGGGAAAATCATGTACGAATCGCTTTTGCGCATGTGTGCGGCCGAGGATAATCCCATTCGTGTAGGTATTATCGGCGCAGGCAAGTTCGGCACGGCGCTGGCGGTGCAGATTTCGCGAATGCGAGGCATCGTCGTCGCTGTGGTGGCCGATATCGACCAACAACACGCCCTCCATGCTTACACCGCCGGCGGTTATCGCCAGACCGACATCACCCTGGCCTCCAACGTCGTCGATCTGGACCAGGCCATCTACAAAGGCGAACCGGTGATCGTCGAAGACGGCTCGCTCGTCTGTGCCTCAGAGATGGTGGATGTCGTCGTCGAGGCCACCGGCATCCCCGAGGTGGGCGCCCGTATGGCTTATGAAGCCATTATGCACGGCAAGCACGTGGTCATGGTCAACGTCGAGGCCGACGTTACCGTCGGGCCCATGCTGCGCAGGTTGGCCGATAGCGCCGGCGTGGTTTATTCGCTGGTGGATGGCGACCAGCCCGGAGTGACGATGAACATGGTGGATTGGGCGCGCGCCTTGGGCTTTGAGATCGTGGCCGCTGGGCGGGGGACGATCATGTATGCCGATGATCGCTACGGCACGCCCGATACCGTGCCCCAGCGTTTCGGCTTTAGCCCGGAGATGATCGATCGGCGGACGATCAACCTCAAGATGTTCAACTCTTTCCGCGATGGCTCCAAAGCGCAAATCGAGATGACAGCCTTGGCCAATATGGCCGGTTTGGTGCCCGACGTTCGCGGCATGCACGAGCCTTCGGTCAACCTGGCTGACATTCCCCTGCGTTTCAGCTTGAAAAAGGAGGGTGGGCTGCTCAACCAGCACGGTGTGGTAGAGCTGGCCAACAGCGTGGCCCAAGACGGCAAGACGATGCTGCCTGATCCATTGCGTATGGGCGTCTTTGTGGTCGTCCGTACCGATCACCCGTATATCCAAGAGGATCTGCGCGATTACTATTTAAAGCCGGGCGGCGATGGACATAATTTCTTGCTCTATCGACCTTATCACCTGGTCGCCGTCGAGGCGCCCATTTCGATCATCAAGGCTGCCCTGTTAGGCCAAGCCACAGGTTCGCCGTTGCCTACTCCCACGGCCGAGGTCATCACCGTGGCCAAGAAGGATCTCCACGCTGGCGAGGAATTGGACGGCAGCGGCGGGTACACCGTGAACGGCCTTTGCGAAAAAGCGACGGTGGCCCGTGCGCAGAACCTGCTACCTCTAGGGTTGGCCTACGGCATTAGGCTGACGCGAAACATCTCGCGCGGAGAAGCCATCACCTACGATATGGTGGAATTGAACCAGGACTCGTTTTTGTTGCACTTGCGCCGCCTCCAAGACGCGACGGTTTGGCGCGGGTCAGCATGAAGCCGTTAAGGGGTTCCCTTGCTCTTGGCAAAGTGTCCTTGTTCGGATGCCAAGTCGTAACGGAAAAGTTGTGGATAACTCGAAAATTCGAGCGATTTTCTCTTGACATCAGAATCGAATTGTGCTATTATAGGGGTGCAGAGTCCCGAGAGGTTGATGACATCTCGAAGGCAACCGGATAGCCGGAAAGCTACGTGGGGATCGATCGAACGAGAGATTCTCAGACGGGTTGGCCGGAAGGAAGGTTACCAGCGGATTCTGACCCGCAAGCCGGGAGGCCGAGAGGTGGTTCGCTGGAGGGCTCGAGCCTAGACAGGGACCACAAGTTGGCGGAAAGGGTTTACAGCTCGAGTCGATGTTCGGCGAGGCTGGTGCTCAAAGAACATCGTGAGCATACCCAGGAAGCCAATGCATACGGTGGGGAAACCTGCCGGGTCAGATCGGCGGAAAGGCTGGCTGGAAGATGATCTCGGATCGGGAAGCGGATCTGGCATCAGAAGGTCCGCGGAACGAAAAGAGGGATTTCGGC
>JACIWY010000265.1 GCA_014360745.1 Chloroflexota bacterium | reverse complement strand
GAGCCGGCGAGGATCTTGGGGGTCGTTGAGCGCCTCTGAGCGGGCAAGAGCCTCGCAAATGCCTCTGGCCTGGGCGCCGGTGGCGCAAGAGACCAGATAATGAAAGTACGGAGCTCCCATCGGCGCATATTCGACATAACGGGGGTCGTAAGCGGCGACGCTACGGTGGCCATGGAGCTTGGAACGGATCACCGGCACGCGTGCGCCGGCAAGCCCATGTTCGGCGCCCAGCACGATGTGGGGCAAATGGTTGTCTAAATCCACCATCTCATAGCCTTCGGAGGAAGGCATCACCTCGGCGCGCCCTTCGATGGGCCGAACCAGGGCGCCCAAGCCATCGGGGCGCACGCCGATAACCAGGGCCAGGTCGTCCTCGCGGATGTGGCCCTTGTCCACCGGCCGGGCGCTGCCCGTGGCGGTCACTATCAGGCCACCCAAATCCGGCGCCCAGGTGGCGAAACAGCCCTCGCTATACTGGCTGGCCACCGAATCGGACACGGCCGGCACCTGCACGAGATCCGAGATGCGGATCATATTGGTAAAAAAGTGCCTCCGCCCCAACTCTTGGCCGGCGCGCACCATGGCTTTGGGTGCAGGGCTCGCGGCCCATAAAGAAGCAGGTAACGCTTGCTCGACCGTATGGTGCCGGCTGACCTCATAGGTGCTCACCGTGGTGACCATCCGCCAGACGATATCCCGATAAAAAGCCTCCTCACCCTCGGAGAGCGTACTACGCGGATACGCGCCGACCAGGTCAAAATGATACACTTCCTGAGGCGTTTCCTCACCGACCGCCAGAAGCACGCGGATGCTCTTGGCCTGCGACTGAACCAAACGCTCGAGTGAGAGTATCGCCCCGCCGCGTCGCCCTTGCTCATAGAGCACCTTCCACGATTCGGGCGCCATGCCGGGGAAGCGGAATTGAGCGGGGTCAGGAGGGTCTTGGGCCAGCGCGCTGCGAAAATGTTCCAGCAGCTGGGCAAACTCGCCGGAGCGTGCCCCGACAAGGGTATAGAGCGTGGGGAGGCGAGACAGGCCGAAACGCCGCCGGGCGGTAAAAAGCATGGCCTTGCGCCAGCTCAGAGGCTCTCCAAAAGGGGCGGTCGTGAGCAGAATATCAGCCCCCTCGCGGGGGCGCTCCTCGACGACGTGGCCCAGGCGTTCAAAGGTTGCCAGCAAGCGCTGCACCATGCCCTCGACCATAGCGGTCATAGGGCCGGCGACGAAAGAGATACGCACCGTATGGACCCAATCATGCACAGGTTTGATCAGCACGGGTTGTTGAACGGAACGGGTCATCCTTTACTCCAAACGGCAGGTGTGGAAACGGAACACGGCCGAGCGGCCGGTGCCCACGAGGGCTTGCATAGCATACCCCAAGATGGGCGTAGAGGCAAGAGCCCTATAGCAAGGCGGGCCTTTTGGGATTGGAGTGATTTCAACTATACTCATTACGGTTATATCCCATGCGCTGGGGAGGTGAAATGGACATGACCGATCGCAAAGATCGGGAAGCGACAATCCTTCTCGTTGAGGATGAGCGTACTCTGTTGGAGACGCTGCAATACAACCTGCAACGTCAAGGGTACAAGGTCTTGACGGCCAGTGATGGGTTACAGGCCGTTGATCTGGCACGCAAGGAGCGCCCAGATCTTATCGTGTTGGATCTCATGCTGCCCAGGCTGGATGGGCTCGAAGTCTGTCGCCTTTTGCGCCGAGAGATGGTCGTGCCGATCCTCATGCTCACAGCGCGCGTGGATGAGGTGGACAAGGTGGTAGGGTTAGAGATAGGGGCCGATGATTACATGACCAAGCCTTTTAGCATGCGCGAGTTGTTGGCGCGCATCAAGGCGTTATTGCGGCGCGAGCGGCTCATCCGTGAAAAGCTGGCCGCCGAGGATGACGGAACCGATGAGGTGATACCGACGCCGGACGCACCCTGGGTTTTGGGAAATTTGATCATCGACACAGCCCGCCGTGAGGTTTTGCTCGAGGGGAAACCTCTTACCCTCAAACCCAAAGAATATGAACTGCTGGTTTTTCTGGCCCGCAACAAGGGGATGGTCTTGTCGCGAGATTTGATTTTAGAACGGGTGTGGGGGTGGATTTATAGCGGGGGCAGCCGGACGGTGGACACCCACGTGCGTTGGCTGCGAGAAAAGATCGAAGAGGATGCCAGTAATCCGACCCGCATCGTGACCGTGCGCGGCGTGGGGTATCGCTTTGAGGGGTGAACGATGGGCTTTCGCAGTATCAGGGCGCGTATCGCTGTACCATATTTGCTCTTGATTTTTCTGACCATGGCGGCCTTGGCCCTATATATCACCGGGCTGGTCGAGGGGCGCAACCGCATGCGTTTGGAGCGGCAACTGGAGACCCAGGCGCGCCTGCTCGGCGATATGGTGCGCCCTGCCATCTGGAATGGGACAGAGGGCGCGCTTGGCTCATGGGTGCGGCAATGGGAGGATATTCTGCAGGCCCGCGTCACGGTGATCGCTTCCGATGGGCGGGTTCTGGCCGATTCGCACAGCGATCCGCAAGAGATGGATAACCACCTTTATCGCCCGGAGGTGCAGCAGGCGCTGACCTTTGGGCATGGGAGCAGCGTCCGCTACAGCCGCACGCTCCAGGAAGAGTTGTTGTACGTGGCAGTGTCTGTCGCCGGCGACGCGGGGCAGCGGGCCATCGTGCGCCTGGCTTTGCCTTTGGCAGATATCCGGCGTGAGGTGGGTCAGCTTCGGCGGACGATCCTAGTGGCCACCCTGTCGGCGGCGGGTGTGGCGCTTTTGCTCGCCGCCCTTATCTCGGAACGGACGGCGCGCCCGTTGCAGCGCTTGCGCGAAGCGGTCGAGCGGATCACCCACGGCGAGTTCGATGCGTATCTGGTGCCCGGCGGGCGAGACGAGATGGCCGCCCTGTTGCGCGCCTTTAACCGGATGGCGGAGCAGTTGCGTTCAACCATGTCCGACCTGGATAACGAACGCGCCCAATTGATGGCCGTGTTGGAGCACATGGCCGATGGAGTGCTGATCACCGACGGTGAGGGACGGGTTCAATTAGTCAATCCCTCCGCCGAAACCCTCCTTGGCATTAAGGAGGAGCAGGCTCTGGGGCGTTCCTTCGCCCAGGTGGTGCGCGAACATCAAATCATCCAGTTCTGGCAGGCCTATCGGGCGACGGATAAGGCGCAAGAGGAGCTGATCGAGGCAGGGCCTGGTGGTTCGTTTGTACGTTGTCTCGTCACTCCTCTTCCCTCGCTTGAGCGAGGTGCTGCGCTGGTTATCCTTCAGGACTTGAGCCAAATCCACCGCCTGGAGACGGTGCGCCGCGAGTTTGTGAGCAACATCTCGCACGAACTGCGCACGCCATTGGCTTCCCTCAAGGTGCTGGTCGACACCCTGCGCGACGGCGCGCTGGATGACCCGCCGGCAGCAGCGCGTTTTCTGGATCGCATGGAGGCCGAGGTCGATGCGTTGATACAGATGGTCGATGAGCTGCTCGAGCTGTCGCGCATCGAATCGGGGCGCGTGCCGCTACGCCTGTTGCCGATCCGCGTCGAGGACGTGATCCTGCCAGCCGTGGAGCGCCTGCGCCCCCAAGCGGAACGGGCCGAACTCTCGTTGGAAGTGGCTTTGCCAGGCGATCTTCCGATGGTGTTGGGGGATGTGGTCAGGTTGAACCAAGTGGTCACCAATTTGGTGCACAACGCCATCAAGTTTACTCCGACGGGCGGCCGAGTGAGCGTGTCCGCCGAGTGCGTCGCCGATGAGGTCTGGGTGCGTGTGCAGGATACCGGCGTCGGCATAGCCCCTGAGACGTTGCCACGCATCTTTGAGCGCTTTTACAAAGGGGATCCCGCCCGCTCCGATGGCGGGGCCGGTCTGGGGTTGGCCATCGCCAAACACATCGTGCAGGCTCATGGGGGCCGTATCTGGGCCGAAAGTGTAGAGGGCCAGGGCAGCACCTTCTTTTTCTCCTTGTTGATCGCCGGCTCAAAATGACCGATATATTGAGAATGGCTATCAATCTGTGTTCGGCGGCTGAAGCTGCAGCAACCTCTGCCAAGTCGCTCTGCGGCGATCGGGCCCATGTCCACAGCCTGCGCAGGCAGACTTCGGTTGCCGCGATTTTAATCGTCGCTCAGCACTGTTAACATACTGTTAACCTTCCTTTAAAGTGGCCTTAAACAGGGGATGCTATCCTTTCGAGGGTTAGACATCCACAGGTCATTTTGGAGGAAAGATGCGACGTATTGTGCTTTTGCTCTTGGCCGTTGTGTTGTTGGCGGGCTGCGCGAGTCAGCCGATTCCGACCAATCCGCCTGCGCCGACCAATCCGCCTGCACCGACCAATCCACCTGCACCGACCAATCCGCCTGCACCGACCAATCCGCCTGCACCGACCAATCCACCTGCACCAACCAATCCGCCTGCACCGACCAATCCGCCTGCGCCGACCAAAGCGCAACCGACGGCGGCTTCTGCCTCGTCATCGGCCGTCAAACTTCCTGAGGTGAACCCCTTGGAAGTCAAGGGCAATATCGTTATGGCGGGCAGTTCGACGGTGTTCCCGCTGGCGGAACGAATGGCGGAGCGCTTCCAGGACGAAGGTTACTCGGGCAATATCACCATCGACAGTATTGGCTCCGGGGCGGGTTTTGAGCGCTTCTGCAAGACGGGCGAGACCGACATTTCCAACGCGAGCCGGGCGATCAAGAGTTCGGAAGTGGAGGCGTGTAAAGCGATCGGACGCGAGCCGATCGAGTTTCGCGTGGGAACGGATGCGCTGGCGGTGGTGGTGAGCAAGGAGAACACCTTTATCACGAGCGCGACGAAGGATGAGTTGGCCGCGATTTTTTCGGATGCGGCGGTCAAGTGGTCGGACGTAAACCCCGCCTGGCCGCAAGAGAACATTCTGCGCTTCATACCGGGCACCGATAGTGGGACGTTCGACTACTTTGTCGAAGAGATCTTTGACAAGGACGAAAAGCCGCATTTGCAAGCGGCGAACACGCAGTTGAGCGAGGATGACAACGTGCTGGTTCAAGGGGTTCTGGGTAGCCCGTATGCTATCGGCTACTTTGGCTATGCCTATTATGCAGAGAACGCCGGTCGGCTCAAAGTGCTGGCGATCGAAGGGGTAGAGCCGACCAAAGAAAATGTAGACAACGGTAGCTACCCGCTGGCCCGTCCGCTGTTCATCTATTCGGACGCCAAGATCATGCACGAGAAGCCGCAGGTCGCCGCCTTTATCAACTTTTTCTTGACCCATGTGAACGAAGAGATCACAGAGGTGGGCTATTTCCCGGCCAGTGAAGAGGCGCTCAATGCTGCCCGACAGGCCTGGCTAAAGGCCATGGGCGGCTGATTCGGCACCCCGATCGAACGCCATAAGCAGGTGAGCGGTGCCGTTGAGGCGCGCTCACCTTGTGTTGTGTCAAAGGATGAGCACAAGTTCATGTTTAACATAGAGAGCGTCATGGAGGAGGCTTTGCCTAGACAGGGTGTGCACAACGTAGTGGCGACGGATAAATTGCGCCGGCGTCCCCGATGGAGAGAGGGGATCCTACAAGGGATTCTCTTTATTTGCGGTTTTCTTTCTATTTTAATTACCGTCGGCAT
>JACIWY010000264.1 GCA_014360745.1 Chloroflexota bacterium | reverse complement strand
AGTTCCAGGAGTGGCGGCGTCAACGACGCCCAAGCTAAAGAGGAAAAGTTACTGTCCCACGGCTTGGGAGCCTATAGACCCTCGACGATCGTCTATCGGCTCCCATTCGTGCTCCATGCCCACCATGGCCACCTGGTTGCCCCCGCGCTCTTTGGCCAGGTAACAACTCTGATCGGCCATGCTTACCACCGTATCCATGTTCTGCCCCAGGCCGGGCTGGAACACCCCTACCCCGACGCTAACCGAAATGTTCTCTTGCTTGCCATTGATGACAAAGGGGGTATCGGCGATGACCTGTCGTAACCGCTCGGCCAGCTTCAACCCGCTGAATCTGTCGGTTTGGGGCGCCAACACGATAAACTCATCGCCGCCGTAGCGGGCCACCACATCCGCCTGGCGCACATTGCTGCGCAACAGCTCTCCCACCAGGCGAAGCAAGCGGTCGCCCGCCTGGTGGCCGTAGGTGTCGTTGATCGCCTTGAGCCCGGCGGCGCGATCGATATCGAGCATGATCACGACCAATTCCTGGCCATGCCGCTCGGCGCGGCTGATCTCCGCAGCCAGCAGCTCGAAAAAGTGGCCGTGGTTGTACAGGCCGGTGAGGCTATCACGGGTGGCCAATTCGGTCATGCGCGCAAAGAGGTGGGCATTCTGCAGGGCGATGCTGCCCTGAGAAGCGAGGATGCTCAGCAGGTCCATCGCGTCCTCGCCAAAGGGGCCGGCTTGATAGCAGACCAAAGCGATAACCCCCAGCGGCCCCTCGCGCCCCTCCAGACGCTGGAGCTCCATCTTTTTCCAGGCTCGCACTTCGCCCTCGCCCCCGGCCGGGGAACGCGGATTGGGGCGCACCGCCACGTCCGCAGGGTTGGGCCGCCGCGCCGGAGGAAGCCCCTCGATCATGGCCCGCAAAAACGCCTCTTGCCAGGCCGCAGACTCGGCGTTCGCGCCGGCGATAAAGGCCCGAGGCGGCTCGCCCTCTCGGCGGGGCAGGACCAAGCATCCCGCGCCATCGCAGTCGATGGCCGTTAGCGCGGCCTCCACGAGCACCTGCGCCATCTCACCGGGCTGCAACGCGCCCGTCAGCGCGCGGCCGATGTGTTGAATCGATTGAAATTGCTGGCGCCGCCGCCGCTCCAGCTCTTCGTTGGCCGCCTGCAGCTCTTTGACCAGCCGCTCGTTGCGGCGGCTCAGCTCCTGGCGATCCAGCGCCCGCCGGATCGTCAAGGGGATGATCTGCAGATCGGCCAGCGGTTTTTGCAAATAGTCATACGCTCCCAAGCGCAGCGCCTCCACCGCCGTCTGCAGGTCGCTATGGCCGGTGAGGATGATGACCTCGATCTCGGGATAGAGCGCCTTGGCCCGACGGAGCACATCCAAACCGTGGATATCGGGCAGGAGCAGATCGAGGATACCCACATCGAAACTTCCGCGCTCCAACAGGGCAAGCGCTTCGGCGCCGTCCTCGGCGGTGGCCACTTCATATCCTTCATCCTCGCAGAGCGCGGCCAACAGATCGCGGATGCTCTCTTGATCGTCGACGATGAGGATGCGCTCGCCGGCCATGTTTATTTCTCCTTCACCCACACCCTATCCGATGAAGCGATCACGACGGCGTGGGTCATGCCCAAGAACAGGCCGTGACCGACGACGCCGGGTATGGCCTCCAACGCCCTGGCCAGCTCATAGGGCGAGGGTATCGCTTCATAGCGGCAATCGATGATAAAATGGCGCTCATCGGTCACATAGGGCTGCCCATTGCGCATACGCAAACGCACACAAGCCCCTGTGCGTTCTAACGCAGCGCAGGTGACGCGCCAGCCGAAGCGCACTACCTCGACCGGCACCGGGCTGTGCGTGCCCAAGGTCTCCACCAATTTGCTCTCATCCACCACGATAATCTCGCGCCGTGTCACGCTGGCGACGATCTTTTCGCGGAGCAAAAAGCCCCCCAGCCCTTTGATGAGATGCAAACAGGGGTCCACCTCGTCGGCGCCATCGATGGTAAGATCGATCAACTTCCCATCCTTAGCAGAGCGTTCCCCTTTCCCCTCCACCAGGGCGTTGAGCCTGGTCAGCGGGATACCCTCGCTCTGCGCGAGCCTGGCCGTCTCGTTCGAAGTGGGCACGGCGACGATGTTGGCCAAAGAGCCCTCGCGCAAACGCTCGGCGATCCGCAAGGTGGCATAGCGCGCGGTCGAGCCGCTCCCCAGGCCGATAATCATCCCATCGGTGACAAAATCGGCGGCATAGTGCCCCGCCGCACGTTTGAGTTCCTCTCGCTCCCTCTCCATAACCTGCCAGATCGGCGATCCCCTCTTGAGATTTATTTCCCTTGACGAACGCGCCCCGGCACGGGCTTTTTTCTCAGGCACCCTCGGTGCGGATCGATCGCGCCAAAGCGCTCGCCCGGGATAGGCCCTATTATAGACATCGCGAGCGCCCTGTAAAGGCCATCTTTACTCCCCGCCCGCATCACCCGCGCCCCATTCGCGTTAGGCGCCGGTCTGGCCAGTATGACGAAGCAACAAGCACCAAAGTTACATCGGTCCTCTCTTGGCTGCGGCGATTATCCATTCAAGCGGAGCGCAGAGCTCTCGTAAGGTCGGCGGGGGTGAACATGTTTGCGCTACCTCTTTGTCGGTCCGATTTGCATCTGCCACCGCCGTTCCCCCGCACAACGCGCGCCGGAATCCTTATCAATTCTTTAAACAAGCTTTAAAGAACATTTACCTTCCGAAGGTATCCTAAGCAAAGAAGCGGTTCTTGCCGGCGCATCGTCGCCATACGCATACAGCGAGGCCGTCAATGAACGAGGAGGATCAGAGATGCCAAAGAAACGTACTTTATGGTTGGCCGCTCTTGGCGCCGTTTTGTTGATCATCATCGGCGCCTTGGGTGTCGGGGTGATGGCCGCCGGGCCCGGCTTGATGAGCCGCGGCTTTGGCTGGGGCTGCCCGTGGGGATTCCCGGGCCCAGATTCCAACGGCGATGCCGCCGTCACCTCCCTTGAGGAAGCCGAGGAGCTCGCCACGGCCTATGTGGCACGCATCGGCTTGCGCGACGTACATGTCACCGAAGTCATGGAGTTTGAGCTCAATTACTATGCCATCGTCGCCGAGGAGAATTCCGGCATCGGCGCCATGGAGCTGCTGATCGACCCCGCCAGCGGCCGCGTGAGCCCGGAGCCCGGGCCGAACAGGATGTGGAACACGCGCTATGGGATGCATCGCGGCGGGATGATGGGCGGCCGGTACAGCGAGGGCCCGATGACCGTCTTGGCCGAGGAGGCGGAAGAGATCGCCCAGGCTTGGTTAGACCACAACATGCCCGGCGCCACAGCCGGCGAGGCGGATCCCTTCTACGGCTACTATACGCTGCATTTTATGCGCGACGGGCAGGTCGAAGGGATGCTTAGCGTCAACGGCTATTCGGGCGATGTCTGGTATCACAGTTGGCACGGCGCCTTTGTCCTCATGAGCGAACACGAGGCGGAAAGCCGGCCGGCGCCCTGGGATTAACCCTGCCCCATGAGCGCGCATTTTAGAGGAGCTATTATGTTAAAAAATATGCTATAATGGATATAAATCTCTGCACGATGAGCCTGCGAAATAAGGAGGCGGTCGATGAAAGGTTCGTCGCAAGTATTGCGTATCCTGTTTGTATTGATCGTCGGGCTGGCGCTATCGGGCACGGCGTTGGCCGCGCCGCCGGGGCCTGTGCCGAGGCCGAACGTCGGCAGGCGCCCGCCGCTGATCCTCCCCGAACAGGCACAGGTTGCGCCGGGCGTGTACTACCTGGGCGCCGTCGAACACGAAGGGCGAATAGTGGAGGGCTATGCCTTGGTGCGCTATCAGGGTGGCGCGGCCAAGCCCGGCACGCAATGCGGAAACGGCGTCTGTGAGCCGGGCGAGAACGCCAACAAATGTCCGCAGGACTGCGGCGGGACAAAGCCGGATGACAGCTCCTGCTATGCCTTTTTGGCCCGAGGGGCAAAGTGGAAGACCGCCGAGCCCTACATCGTCGATCCGACCAATGAACGTGACCTGAGCGAAGCGGCCGTGCGCGGTGCTATCGCCACATCCATTGCCAAGTGGGAAGACGCGGCGGACGGCGCCATGGGCAACGGGAACAGCCTGAACATCCTTGGGGACGAGAGCACCGGGACCGTTGACGGCGCGGATACCGTCTCGCCGGATAACAAGAACGAGGTTCTGTTCGGTGACATTCAGGATAGCGGCGCCATCGCCGTGACCATCGTCTGGGGAGTGTTCGGCGGCCTGCCCTTTGCGAGGGAATTGGTGGAGTGGGATCAGGTCTACGACGATGTGGACTATGACTGGTCGGAAAACTGTGAATCCGATGACTGCACAGCCAAGATGGACCTGGAGAATATTGTCATCCACGAACTCGGCCACTCCGTCGGCCTGGCGGACCTTTACACCGCCGAATGCGCCGAGCAGACCATGTACGGCTATGCCGACTATGGCGAGACGAAAAAGAGGACGCTGGAGGCGGGCGACATCGCCGGCGTCAGCACACTATACCGCTAGGAGGACACCATGCGCATCGTCGCGGTCAAGTTCACTCTCAAGCCGGAATTCGTCGAGCCGTTCCTCCAGGCCTCGTTAGGCGACGCGCGGGGCTCGGTGGCGAATGAGCCGGGCTGCTACCGTTTTGACGTCTATCGCGACCAAAACGACCCCAATGTAGTCTGTTTCTATGAGGTCTATGCTGACGATGCGGCCTTTGAGCGGCACCAGACGATGCCCCACTTTGTAAAGTGGCGCGAATCCTGGAAGGAGGAATGGCTGGCCGCGCCCACCGAGGTGATCCACGGGCGGTCGATCTTTCCGCCGGACGAACACTGGCACAAGTGAAGAGGTTGCCGATCGTATCATGAGAAGGGACGTCATTGGGCAGTTCTAAGAAGGCTCGTAGCCAGCGATGACCGTGCGGGGATGCTCAGACATGCTTCTCCTTCTTGGCTTCGCAGGGGATGCGTTCTACCAGCCCTAGATCGAGCACGCGATTACCCTGTTAACTTGCTTCCCTCCTGTGCTTTGCGGTATTCTTCAGGGAGAGAAGCGATGCGCCGCAAATCCTCCAACAACGCTTCAATGAACCGGTAGCGGCCAGAAAGTTCCCGCTCCTGTTCCCGGCGGGTGATGATCAAGACCTTGGTGAGGGCGTCGCCCACCTTGAGGCGCTCGTGGACGGTCTTGATGCGGTTGTGGAAAGTGATCCACGATGGAGGCTTGGGCGTTCTGCAGATATTGGCGGAAGAAGGCAAAGCGGGGTCTTCCAGGAGTTCCTGGGCGGCTTGGGCCTCTTGGCGGATCTGCTCCCACTCTTGGGAGGTGATGGTGGGCTTTTGGGGAAGCCAGCGTTTGTGCATATATGGAATCATTATAACACAAGAGGCATGCATAGCGACTCTTGAATCTCGCCCTTGAAGAGAAGTTTAAATCTCCATGGACATTCAAACCCTCGAAACTTGGCTCTGGGAAGCCGCTTGCGCCATTCGCGGCCCCGTCGATGCCCCAAAATTCAAGGACTACATCTTGCCGCTTGTCTTCCTCAAACGCCTTTCGGACGTCTTTGAGGATGAAGTCGAGCGCTTGAGCGCCGAGTTTGGC
>JACIWY010000263.1 GCA_014360745.1 Chloroflexota bacterium | reverse complement strand
TATGCCTTCAAAACGATATTCAACCGGGTCTTCGATAGTAATGATCTTTTTTTCGTCCCGATCCAACTGATTGATACTGGCATATAACGTGCTCGTTTTGCCCGAACCGGTGGGGCCAGCGATGAGCAGAATGCCCCATGGTGCATGGATGACGTGCTTATACAGCTCTTCGGTATCCGGCAAAAAGCCGAGCTGCTCCAACGGACGAACCGACACCGCCTTGTCCAAGACGCGCAACACGGCCATTTCGCCGTGCACCGTGTCCACCGTAGCCACACGGATATCCACCGGGTGGCCATCGATGTCGATGGAAAATTGCCCGTCCTGTGGCCTGCGTCGCTCGGCGATATTCAAATGCGCCAACACCTTGATGCGCGACAACATCGGGGCATGCACCCGCTTGGGCAACGTCATGGCATCATGCAGCACGCCATCGATGCGATAACGCACCCGCAACCGATCCTCCTGCGGCTCTAAATGAATGTCGGACGCCTTGTCCTTCACCGCCTGGCGAATCATCAATTCCACGGCTCTAGCAATGGGCGTGCGCGATACAGCCTCCGCCGACAACCTGGAGGCGACTTCGTCCTCGGCCTGCCGTACCAAGGGGGCAATACGTTCGATCTCGCGCTCGATCTCGCCCTGGTCGCCATAATAGGTCATCAGTGCACTTTGTATATCTGCATAAGCTGCGCGCACCGGTCGAATGTTGAGCCCGGTGCGCACGCGCAGATCTTCGATGGCATAGAGGTTGGTGGGATCCGCCATGGCCACCAACAAATGGCCTTCCTCATTCTGTAGCGGAAGCAGCGCGTACTTGCGCGCCAATGCCTCAGGCACAAGCTCCAGGACCTCCGGGCTGATGTCGTAGCTCGACAGATCGATCTGGGGCAACTCTGCCTGTTCTTGCTCGCGCCGCTGCACCAGCTCCAGCAATTCCTGAGCCCCAAAGGGTTTGTGCAACACGCCATCCGCCCCAGACCACAGCGCATTCGATACCAACCCTTCGACCTGGCTCTTGCCCGCCATGACGATCACCATGGCATGAGGGTTCATAGCCCGGATTTGAGCCAGCGCTTCTATGCCGCTCATGCCGGGCAACATGACATCGATCAGGATCAGGTCGTAGCGGGTGTCTCGAATCTGTTGCATGGCCGCTGTGCCATCGTAGGCGACGGCGACCTCCATGCCCTCCTTTCCCAACTCTGGGGCCAGGCGCCCCAAGAAACGGGCATCGTCGTCCACGATCAGCACCGAGCGAATATCGGCCAATTGATCGTTCGAAGAAGGGGCGGCTTGCTGCTGTTGAACCGTCATAACGTCCTTTGGCATGCTACAATAGACCCCATCGCGAAATTCGACGAGATCGGGCAAAGCCTTTTCTACTAATTATGATAGGGAGAGAAACGCCGCGGAGAGTAAATACACCGTTAATTCGAGGGGGAAGCAGAGAGCGCGAACGTAAAGGCGCGGTAAGGATTTCCTCTTCAGGTGGGGAAAAGCTCAGCGATCACCGCAGAGGCATCCATGGCCAAGATCTCCAGCCATTGCTCGACCAACTCGGGATCGAGCTGGTTGCCGGCCGCCTGCCTCAACCGCTGACAGGCCTCATCGATGGCGAGTGCCGAACGATAAGGACGGTCAAAAATCATCGAATCAAAGGCATCCACGACGGCGATAATCCGCGCTCCCCTAGGGATCGCCTCGCCGGCCAGGCCATCTGGATATCCCTGACCGTCATAACGTTCATGGTGATGGCGCACCAAGGGCACTATATCGGCGAATGCGTCCAGCCCGTGCAGAATACGCGCCCCCATATCGGGGTGAAGCCGGATGCGCCCCAACTCGTCAAGGGTCAACTCGTGGGCCTTGCGCAACGTCGCATCGCCGACGCCCAATTTGCCCACATCGTGCAGCAACGCGGCAACGGAGAGCATTTCCAGCTCGTTATCACCAAGCCCGACTCGCTCGCCCAGTATCCGCGCAAAATGAGACACGCGCCGCGAATGTTCATGCGTGTATTCATCATAGACGCGCAGCGCCTCAAAAAGCGTCTCGACGGCAGCAAACGACACTTGCTGCAAATTCTGAAATAGGTCCTGCAAATGTCGCCTGGTCTGCCCATGCAACAAGGCCATCCCGAGCTGCACGCCAAAGACTTGGAGCAACCCGATCTCCCCTTGGGTAAAAGCCTTGCCCCGCACCAACGAGAGGGCGCCCATAACCGATTTGCCGGCTTCCAGAGGTACGGTAAGGCAGGCCAGATGGCGCAGGCTAACGTCTGCCCGGCGCTCAAGCCATGGTCGAGCCCGCCGGGTCAGAGCTTCGATTTCGGCCTTGGTCGGCGGCAGAAAAACCCCTTCAAACCCGCGCCCCGTCTGAATCGCCAAGAACCCTTGTTCAAGGTGTTCATCGAATAGGATCATCCTTGTGCCCATCGGCTGAAAGACGTGGCGCACCAAGTTCACCGTCTGTTCCACGATCTCCGAGAGATCCGTCTGGTCGGCCAGGATACGGCTAAGCTCGACCAATGGTTCGACGGAGAAGGCCTCCTGAGAGGTTTTCGCCACCTGCCGAGCCCGCGACAAATCGGCCAAATGTGCTGAAACCTTGCTTTCCAGTTCGGCCATATCCAAGGGCTTGGTCACAAAATCGAGCGCGCCATGCTTCATGGCATAGACCGCGTCCTGAATCGTGCCATACCCTGTGAGCACCAGCACACCCGTGTCGGGATAACGTTCGCGAATTTCCCGCAACAAGGCGAGGCCATCCATACCCGGCATATTAACATCGGTCAAGACAAGATCGAAAGGATGGGCCGCCAGCTCACCCAAGGCTTCCCATCCATCGGCCACCGCGATCACTTCCAGCCCCTTCTCACGCCAAAAGAGCGTCAAAAGACGTCGTATGTTTTCCTCATCATCCACAATCAAGAGGCGATGCGCGTTTCCCGTTTCCATCTTGGTTTACACCACCGGCAGAATTAGGATCATGTGAACGTCAATCCGGCGGTTGAAAGAGATAACCGTGTCGCGGCACGGTGCGCAGATACACCGGATGTTGGGGATCTGCCTCGATCTTGCGCCGCAAGTTCAACACGTGCATGCGCACCAAGCTAGGGCTGCCGGTGCCCGGTGGGTAGCCCCACACCTGTTGCAAAAGCTCTTCCGTAGAGTGCGTCTGCCCGGCACGCGAGGCCAGATAATAGAGGAGCTCGAACTCTACCGGTGTCACATGCACCGCCCGCCCGGCGACCTGCACCTTTCCCGTTTCCGGATCCAAACACATCCCACCGATCTGCAACACACCGATAGAAGCCGCCGCACCCGTATAACGCAACAACGCCCGGACACGCAAAACCAGCTCATTCAGGTCAAAGGGCTTGGCCAGGTAATCGTCGGCGCCGGCCTCAAAGCCCTCCAGCTTATCTTCCACCTGCCCCCGGGCAGTCAAGAATAGGATAGGCATATCGGCCAGGTTCGGCGTGCGACGGATATGTCGACACACCTCTAGGCCGGAAAGTCGGGGCATAATGATATCGAGGATAACCAGATCGAGAGGACGACGCTCAAGCAGGCGAAGCGCTTCTCGACCATCGCGGGCCAAGGTCACCGTATGCCCGTGCTGCCGTAACGTCCGCTCAACGATGTCGAGGATGTATTCGTCGTCATCCACCACGAGAATGCGCGCCATCCCAGATTCCACTCTCTCGGCTCAGCCTAGCCATCGTTTCACGGCGCCATGGTAATCTAGGAGCGTCGCCTGTCAAGTAGCCGCAAGGGCCAAATCGTCGAACGTTGAGGATTATCGGGCTCGGCATCCTGGGCCGGGGGAAGATATTCTTCGGCCGCCTGCACTTGGGGCCGGGCGGGCGTTGCGGCTATCGGTGCCTCATATTCCACATCGGTAGGCGATTCCAAGACCCTTTTCAACAGCGCTGCCTTGTTCCCATCCTCGCAGGAACGCATCACCTCGGCCACGTAGCGATCGATGTTGTGTGCCGATTTGAGGCGGATCAGCGCATAGACGAGCAATTGCTCACGATCAGCAGGTGTCTTGAGCAGCGCCTGTACCAACGGGGGTGCCGCTGCCACCCCTTCCGTCAGCAAAGCCTTGATGATTCCTTCACAATGCGGCGGAGTAGCCCATAACAATGCCTCGGCCACCTCCTGGCGCGCGCCGAGTTTGATCAGCAGCGAGGCCGCCGCCGAGGTGATGCGCGGGTCGCTGCTCCGCAACGCGGCCACCAACTTCGCGCGGGCCGCTTGCCCCATGTCCTCGATCAAGTGATAGGAGCGTTCACGCACCTGCGTCGCGCGCTCGCCATCCCCTGTGTAGGCCAGGCCAGCCAAGAGGGTATCCAGCGCATCAACGCCGATCTGCCGAAAAGAGGCCTCGGCGGCTTGCGCCACCTCTTTGCTACGATCGCCAAGAGCGTGGAGCAATGGGGCCATATCCAATAGATCGGCCACAGCCCCCAACTCCTGAGCCGCCTTGAGGCGTAGCGACCGATCTCGGCTTTGCAAATCGGCATATAATGCCGCAGTGCGACGTAAAAAGCGCACCTCGCGATAATAAGGCGCCTCTTGCTCCACTGCTTGAAAGGCGTGCACTGCATCGGGCCAGTTTCGGGCCTTATAAGCCTGAAGACCTGTGTTATACAGTTGCTCGCGTCGCCACCCCGCCCCCTCCGCAGCGCTGACCACGGCATCGATCCGCTCAATGTCGCGATAGCGCGGCGCTTCGGCCCGAATCTGTTCGATGATCTCTCGCGCATCGGCCCAACGTTCCAGCCTGATCTGCTCGCGCAGGCGCGCATAGAGGCCCGAAAGTCGCCTCTCGCGCGCCAACCGCCGCTGGGCATTCAACCGTTGCCCAAGCCACACCGCCGCCAAGAACAGCGCGCCCAACAACAAATAGGGGGTCATGACCGTGGCCAAAGACTGGCTAAAATCGCGCAATCCTTGTTCCCAACGGCTGATGAGACGAATGGAAAAGGTCAATTCCGGAATCAATGCCGTCTCGCCATTTAATCGCAAGACGGGCGTAATCGTGAGACGATACGGCCAGAACAAATACCCACGATACTGCGTCTGCCCATGGACCACGCGCAGATCGTGTGGGTTTGCCTCCGGATATCCGGGCGTCACCCATAGACGACCGGCTATGTGCTCTCCGCTCGCATCGACATAGGCCAGGGCCTCATCCGGCAACGGCAACAACAATTCAAAGGAACGAACGGCGCCCTCCTCGCGAGCCCGCGCCAACACCGTGATCGTCGTGGCATTTCTTCCAACTTGGTTCGCATTCACTCTAATCGGATAGACGATCTTGACCGTCACGCCGGGCAGGCCGTAAGGGCTGAGATCGACGGCCGGCCCCGCATAGCGCAAAGGTCCGGTGATGACCCTCACCGCCCAAGCGCCCAGCAGACAAACGGCCAAGATAGCCATAAGCCCAAAAGCGATCCCATAGTGCTCCCGTACCCCATGTACGAGCCGTCGCATATATCGTTCCACGTATGCTATATACCTTACACCCATACTCATTAGCTTCCAGCGTTAACCGTCAGGTTTAGGCAAAGGGATCAATACGTTGCCCTTGCGCTTGTTCGGCCGATGGCGCCGCCTTTTAGCGCCCCGTAGAA
>JACIWY010000262.1 GCA_014360745.1 Chloroflexota bacterium | reverse complement strand
GGGCCCAGCCGTTATCGGCGCTTAGATCCTCGCCGATCCGGTATAGCTCCCCCTGCGCATCTCGACAGTAAAAACGCAGCGCTGCTATCGGGGCGGAGGCCCCCCCGCCTTGGACGCGCACCAGCGTCCAGCCAGCCAGAAGCTCGCCCGCGCGAGGTTGGACGATGCCGGCGATGGGCGCTTGGTTGAGCACTGTGAGCCCGGGGGTGGAAACCAGCGTACGGCGACCATCGGTATGCCTGGCCAGCGCATAGAGGCGATAAGTGCCATCCGGCCATTGGCGGGTATCCCACGGGCATTCCCATGCCGCATCGACGCGCTCCATCGCGCCCACAGGCCGTAGAGGGCCATCGGCTTCTTGAGCATAGAGATCGATCCCCTCGATGTATTCGCCGCCCTGCAATACAAAGACGCGCACCGATTCGACATCGTAAAGCGGGCGGCCCGCCGTGGGGCGCAGGATACTAAGCTGGGGCCGTTGTCGACCTACCAAGTCGATAGGGCCGATGATCGCCGGGGCAGAGGTCAAACGGTCGTCGTCTATGGCCGTGACCAGGATTTGCCAGTTCTCGCCATCCAGCGGCTCGTCGATCGTCACCGCCAGGCGCCAACCTTCTTCGGCCTTGTCGTCACATCCCAGCCAGAGGCGCTGGGGCGGCCGCAGGGGGCCCAATTCGCGCTGGAGGTAAAAATCCACCCTCTTGACCAGGCCATCGGCATCCTCTGCGTCGACGAGAATCTCTAGCGTCTCTCGGATCAATTGGCCCGGCAGGGGGGAGAGGATGTGCACGGTGGGCGGGCTGGCGTTTTCGACGCGCAGCGGCTTGGTGTTGTCGCCGTAGACATACCGCATTGCCCCGTCTCTGAACAGGGCAAAGGGCACATAGCAACCGTCGGGCAAGCGGCGGCTATCGAAAGAAAGCGATTGCTGTATAAACCCGTCCCCGGCAGGTCGCAGCTCATACACGCCGAGATAGCGGGCCTGTTCCGTCAACGGGAAGGCTCCCCGCCTCACGGGCTCGGATGCCGTGCATTCAGTGGGCAAGAAAAAGAGGTCCAATTGTGTGGAAGCCTCGGCCGGCATCCGCCCGATCAAGGAGAGCGAAGCCCATTGGCGTAGCGGTTGCGGCCCCTCCGCGCGCAAAAAAAGGCCCGCTTCCTGGCGCGAATGGGCCTCGAACCATTCGCCGACGGCCTGCAACGTATTCCCGTCGCGATCTGTCGCCAAGGCAATGACCCGATAACGATCCGTAGGATAGAGCCGGTCTCCATCGAGGGGCACGGCCCACCCATCGCTGCCATCGTCGTCTACGCCGAGCGCCAAAAGCGCGTCGTCGTCCCCCGCGACCAACTGGTTTTGAGCTTGCAGATAGAATTCGACGCGCAGCAGCTCCGCCGGCGGGAGATTGGACACGGCCTGGGCAAGTGTCTTGGGCCCAAGCAACGCCCCTGCCAGCGGATAAGTGACGGCAAGCTGGGGTGAAATAGGCTTGGGGTTCAGATAGTAGAGGGTGTGCCCCCCTTCCCCCCCTTTGGCCGACCAGACGATGTGCGACTGGCCGGCGCCGTCTACCGTGGCTGCAAGATGTTCCACCTCGACGGGCGCAGTGATCATGTTCTTGGTGAGGCGCCAATCCAACGAAGTGGCGTGCCATAATGCGCCTTCGTGAACCCAGAAGGCGTGTGCGACCTCGTCGGGCCCTACGATTAGCGTGTGCACATCGTCCGTAGAGAGGCCTGTGTCGAGGACATACAAACGCGACCAATCGACGCTGTTGGCATAATACAGCGCGTCTTCGTGGCGCCAGAGGAGATGCGCCCGCCCGCCGGGGCTCACCACGATGTGCGGTGCGCGCCCGCTGCCCAAGTGAATCGGGAGCGTACCGCTGATGGCCTGCGCACCAAAGACGGCCGAGGCCCCACTAGCCTGGTTAACCGTCGTCCAGGTTAGGTAGCCCTGCCCCTTTGGCCCGACGCCCAAGCTCGTCTCACGCACAAGATCCCCCTCGGCTAGCTCTAGGGTTGCCGTGAATTCCTCGCGGGGTCCGTGGTAGGTGACGGCGCGGTCGGTGGAGCGCATATAATAAAGGCCGTCGGAGGCATCGAGGGCGAAGGCCATTCTTCCGATCCGCTCGATGGTTCTCTCCCGGATCGGTTGCCCGTCTTCTAGCCCCCATTCGGCCAGGACAAACGTATCCGTCAGGGGATAGGACCAGGCCAAATGAGGCCGGCCCTTGATATCGGTGGATAGATAGAGGGTAAGGACATCGTCAGTTAGGGCGAGGTCGGCGATAGGTCGAGGTGACCATTTACGCGGCCCCTTGGCTGCGTAAATGGTCGCGCCCTTTCCTTGTGAGGCTGCTTGCGCCCAAGCAACGACGATCTCGCCCTCCGGCGTGGCGGCGATGACCGGCTGGGCATCAAGCTCGATGCCCGAGATGATCTGTACCGCGCCAAAGCGCCAAGCTCCCTCCTGAGCGTAGACCGCAAGAGGGCCGACGAAAAATAGAGCGAGCAGCAAGCCGACGACAGCGAATGATTTTGGCATGGATTGCGTCTCTCGTGGCCGCTATTGTAGCTCAAAGCGGCGTTGCCAACAACCCGACCATCCGGCGGGTTGGCCGCGAATGTGCTTGAATTGTTGACCAACTCGGGTATAATGTCCCCATTGGAATTCCCTGCTTGGAAAAAGAACCCGGAGGTACGTATCATGCCGTACGGCTACATGGGCAAGATCTTGCACGTCAACCTGACCAATCGCACCATTGAGATCGAAGAACCCCCCGAATTGTTCTATCGAATGTATATGGGCGGCAGCGGGCTGGCCATGCACTATCTGCTGAACATGCTCGAGCCCGGTGTCGATCCACTGGGGCCCGACAACGTGCTTGTGCTATCGGTGGGGGTGCTCACCGGCGCGCCGATCAGCGGCCTCAGCCGCGTGATGGCCAACGCCAAATCGCCGCTCACCGGAGCCATCGGTGACGCCCAGGGGGGCGGCTTTTGGCCGGTGGAGTTCAAAAATGCCGGCTTTGATGCCATCGTCATCACCGGCAAGGCGGACAAGCCCGTCTATTTGTGGATTCAAGATGGGCAGGCTGAGATCCGCGATGCCGGCCATTTGTGGGGCAAGGTCACCGGCGAGGTAGATAAAGCCATCCGCGAGGAGCTGGGAGACCCGCGCATTCAGATTTTGCAGATCGGCCCGGCCGGGGAAAAGCTGGTGCGCTTTGCCGCCATCATGAATATGAGCACTCGCGCCTGCGGCCGCACCGGCATGGGCGCCGTGATGGGCAGCAAGAACCTCAAAGCCGTGGCGGTACGCGGCCATGGGCGGATCGAGATGGCCGATCCGGATAAGGTGCGCGAATTGGCCCAGTGGGGGCGCGAGAACTTTGAGCATACCGGCATGTGGGCCTTTGGCCTGCACGGCACGGCCGGTGGCGTCAACAGTCTCCAGGAATTGGGCGCCCTGCCGACGCGCAACTGGAGCAGCGGCGTGTTCGAAGGCTGGGAGAAAATCTGGGGTCAGACGATGTCTGACACGATCCTCAAAGAGCGCGATACCTGCTATGGCTGCATCGTGCGCTGCAAGCGCGTGGTCGAGGCCAAGGAGCCGTATGAGGTCGATCCCTACTACGGCGGCCCGGAGTACGAGACGGTCGCTTCGCTGGGCTCCTATTGCGGCGTCGATAACTTGGTGGCCATCGCCAAGGCCAACGAGTTGTGCAACAAGTATGGCATGGATACCATCTCCTGCGGCGGCACCATCGCCTGGGCGATGGACTGCTACGAGAAGGGTATCCTGACCAAAGAGGATACCGATGGCCTGGAGCTCAAGTTCGGCAACGCCGAGGCGATGGTGCAATTGGTGCAAAAGATCGCCGACCGGCAGGGATTTGGCGATCTGCTGGCCGAGGGAAGCTATCGTGCCGCGCAAAAGATCGGCAAAGGCACCGAAGAGCTGGTAGTGACGGTGAAAAAGCAGGAATATCCGGCCCACGTGCCCCAGGCCAAGCGTTCGCTGGCGCTGGTTTACGCTGTCAACCCCTTTGGCGCCGACCATATGTCTAGCGATCATGACCCCAACTATGATCCCGGCGCCGACAAGGCAACCCATGCGCGGGCGTCGGTGCTGGGCTTGATCAACCCGGTGCCTAACCGTGACCTATCGAACGAAAAGGTGCGTTGGGCGATGGTCACAGAGTACGCCTACAGCTTCCTCGATTGCTGCGGCACGTGCCAATTCGTCTGGGGCCCCACATGGCAACTGTACGATATGGATCAGCTGCGCGAATTGGTGCGCGGCATCACCGGCTGGCGCGTCAGTATCCACGAACTGTTGGAAGTGGGCCAGCGGCGATTGAATATGATGCGCGCCTTTAACGTGCGCGAGGGCCTGGGCAAGGAGGACGACATGCTGCCCAAGAAGGGCTTTATCGCCCTCAAGGGGGGCGCCACCGATGGCGTCTCGGTGGACAAAGAAGAGTTCCTCAAAGCCCGCGACCTTTATTATGCCATGAACGGCTGGGACGAGAACGGTGTGCCCCTGCCCGGCACGTTGGCCAAGCTCAGGCTGGAATGGGTAGCGGAGAAGCTCAAATAGCCTCCCATAACACAGGGAGAGGTGACGGGCACTGGCCCGCAAAAGGGCCAAGTGTCCGTCACCTGGCGTATGGCGAGTGTGTGGTTATTCCCTGAAGGTGACGATAACCTTCATACCCCAACGCAGGTGTTGATCGACGCTGGCCGGCTTGATGTGCGCTACCTCCATCTCGGTCAGGTCGTCCGTCTCGATGATCCAATCGCCGGTTTGCCTTACGGTGGCAATGAATTGGCCCGGCGTGGCTTGCTCGCCGGCTTTGGCCCCCGGATAGGCGATGGCGCCGTCGAAAGGTGCGCGAAGCAACAGGTCTTCCTGCTTGCTTCAAAGGCGCTCCGGCGTCGCTTGGGCCCGAGCCACGGCCGCTTCGGCGATGAGCTGCTCAAAGAGGCTGAAAATGGATTCGGCGGTGCGCGAGGTTACCGGTGGGCTCGTCGGCGAGCACGATCGGCGGCCCGGGCCCCTTTGGAACCCTTGCGGCGCAGGGAAAAGCTCGGCGACACGATCACCCCCCGTACATAGAAACGCCGGAGGGCGCTTCTTGGCCCACCGGCTCGGAAAACAGACGGATATTACCCGAAACCTCCGGCTAGACCAAATCATGGCTAAAGGGGAAAAGGGCGATGGTCACCAGCTTTAAATGTTGCTTGGCAAAGGGCAAGCCGACGATAGTGATGGCCAAAATGAGCGCGGAGATCAAATGCGCCAGGGCGATCTCCCAACCGAAAAACACGATCCATACTATGTCAAAGAGGACCTTGAGGCCATAGCTCGTCGGGGAGGCCATGACCCTCTTGCCAAAGGGGGCGAACGTGGCCACGCCCAGGCGCATCGATTGCAGGCCGAAAGGAATGCCTACGATGGTTATACAAAGCAACAGGCCGCCGATGATATAGCCCAAGCCGGTAATAAACCCACCAAAAATTAACCAAATAATGTTCCCCAAAAGGCTCATGATTCCCCTTTCCCTTTGATGAACCGTCAGCAGCCAACGCGGCAGGCGGTAAACGACCGACGCCATAGGATGTCCCGGGGCCGCCGAGCCCGGCCG
>JACIWY010000261.1 GCA_014360745.1 Chloroflexota bacterium | reverse complement strand
GGCTGTGGCGATTTGATCAATGACTATGAAGGGATCGGCGGGTATGGGGAGTTTCGGCCCGACCTGGCCTTGATGTATTTTCTCTACCTGGAGCCCAAGAGCGGGAGGCTTGCCTACCTGCGCATGACCCCCATTCAGGTCAGGCGCATGAGGGCGAACAGGGCCTCGAAGGCGGATGCCCTGTGGTTGCGGGATACCTTAAGCATGGAAGGGGACAAGTTCGGCACATGGGTCGAGATGGCTCCGGATGACACGTTGGCGCTCAGATGGGATTGATCCTATAATCCCATTGTCCTAACCCAATACAGGAATGTGAAACAACACCATGCCCCGCATAGGACTCAACGCCCATCTGTTGGCGCATGGCGGTTCATACCGCAACGCAGGCGTGAGTCGCTACATCGCCAAACTCATGGCCCACTTGCCCCAAGTGGACCCCGATACCGAATATGTCGCCTTTTGGGGAGGCGGCGTCGACGCACCCCCGACCTGGCGTATCTGTCCCTCACCTTGGCGGACTCGGTGGCCGCCGGCGCGCATTGCCTGGGAGCAGCTTTGCCAACCCATCGCCGCGCGGCGCGCGGGGCTGCATCTCTTGCACGCTCCGGTATATGTCGGCCCTCTCTTGGGCAAGTGCCCTTTGGTCATCACGGTGCACGATCTCAGCTTTTTCCGCTACCCGCACCTTTTCCGGCCTTTTAACCGCCGCTATCTGCAGCATTTTGCGTGTTGGTCGGCGTCGCGTGCGCGGCGGATCATTGCCGTGTCGCAGAGCACGGCTCGAGATGTGATCGAGTGGTTGCGCGTCCCTGAGGAAAAGGTCGTCGTGGTGCCTAACGGGGTGGACGAAGAGATGCGCCCGCGGGCGGAGGCGGAGTTGGAGCTCTTCAGGCTTGGCCATGGGCTCCCGCCCAAGATGATCCTCTTTCTGGGCACCCTCGAACCGCGCAAAAATATCCCTACGTTGTTGGCTGCCTACGCCGAGTTGCGACGGCGGGGATACGTCGAGCATACGTTGATCCTCGCCGGCGCCAGGGGATGGTACTATGAAGAGATCGATCGCACCATCGAGCGGCTATGTCTCGGCGACAAGGTGCGTTTTGTAGGCTATGTGCCGACCGAAGAGCTCTCCTTGTGGTATAGCGCCGCGGATCTCTTTGTCTATCCTGCGCTCTATGAGGGCTTTGGCTTGCCTCCGCTAGAGGCCATGGCCTGTGGCACGCCGGTGGTCGTCTCCAACGTCTCTTCCTTGCCCGAAGTGGTGGGGGAGGCAGGCCTAACCGCCGATCCCCGCGATCCGCACGCGCTGGCCGAAGCCATGGCCCGCGCCTTGGTTGACTCAGCCCTACGTGCCAGGTTGCGCCAAGATGGCCTGGCGCGAGCGGCGACCTATTCGTGGCGCGTTACCGCCGAGCGCACTGCCCAGGTCTATCATCAAACGTTGGACGAGGCGGCTTATGGCTGATCGATCACTATCCAGAGCACGGCGTGTCTGGCGCTATCTCAAGCCTTTGGCCGATATGCTCTTGATCTTTTTTTCCTTTGTTATTGCCTATTGGCTGCGTTACGAACTGCAATGGATCCGGCAGGTCGAGCCGGCCTATCTCGTCCCTTTTGACGTCTACCTGCCGAGCGTCGTGGCGCTTATGGGCATTCTGGTGATCGTTTACTGGATCGAAGGCGCCTATCGACCGGCGCGGGGCCGCACCCTTTTTGACGAATTGTGGATCGTCCTGCGTGGCACCCTCATCGGTATTGCCGCCATGATCGTCATCGTCTTTTTGGTCACGCCCAGCTATTATTCTCGCCTCATCTTTGGCTATGCCGGCTTTGTCATTTTTACCCTATTGAGCCTCAGCCGGACGATCGAACGGGCGATCGCGGTGCGCTTGCGCAGGCGCGGCGTGGGAGTGCGCCGGGTGTTGCTCGTCGGCTCCGGCGAGGTGGCCCGCTCGGTGATGCGCGCCGTCGTGGCCCGGCCCGAGTTGGGCTATCAGATCGTGGGTTTTGTCGACGATGAGCCGGAATCTCTGGGCAATATCGGGCGTTATCCGGCGTTGGGTTCTACTGCGCGTCTGCCCGAGATCCTACGGGGCCAGACTGTGGATGAGGTCATCATCGCTCTGCCCTGGGTATCGTCACAAAAGATCGCCGCCATCGCGCAGCAATGTGAGCGGGAGGGGGTGCGCGCCAACATCGTCCCCGACCTTTTCCAAATGACCCTTAGCCGCGTGGCCGTGGATAACCTCGACGGTATCCCCTTGCTAAGCGTGCGCGAGCCCTCATTGCGCGACTGGCAGGTCGTGTTCAAACGGGTTATGGATGTGGTCGTGGCCGGGTTGGGGTTGATCCTGCTCTCGCCGGTGTTATTGCTCACGGCGCTGGCCATTCGCCTGGATTCGCCGGGCCCCATCATCTTTCGCCAAACCCGCGTCGGCCGTGGGGGCCAGGAGTTCACCTGTTTCAAGTTTCGCACCATGTGCGTCGATGCCGAACAGCGCCTGGAGGAGCTGCGCCCCCATAACGAGGCCAACGGTCCTTGGTTCAAGATGCGCAACGATCCACGGCGCACGCGGGTTGGCCGGTTTTTGCGCCGCACCAGCCTCGACGAGCTGCCGCAGCTATGGAACGTGCTCAAAGGTGAGATGAGCCTCATCGGCCCTCGCCCCAATTTGCCCAGCGAGGTGCAGGCCTACGAGCCATGGCATTACCGCCGATTAGAGATCGCGCCGGGCATTACCGGCCTGTGGCAGGTCAGCGGGCGTAGCGAGCTGACTTTTGATGAGATGGTGTTGTTAGACGTGTACTATATCGAAAACTGGTCGCCTATTTTGGATCTACATATTTTGCTCAAGACAATTCCCACCGTGATCCTGGGCTCCGGAGCCTACTGAGCACTGCTGCCAATTTGCTAATCATGGAGGAAGAAGAGAAGCATGTGTCCTTCTATCACCGTCGACCGACCGGCGCTGACCCGTTTTGCCCAGCAGCTTATTCGTACGCCTAGCCCTTCTATGCAAGAGGGCCAGGTGGCGGCATTGGTCGCCGAGACGATGCGCGAAGTAGGCTTTGACGAGGTGACGGTCGATCGCGTGGGCAATGTGATCGGCCGTATCGGCAACCCGCAGGGCCGCAAGCTGCTCTACGATGCTCACATGGACACGGTCGGTATCGGCGATCGTTCCGCCTGGCAGCGCGACCCCTTCGGCGGCGAATTGAGCGATGGCGTGCTCTATGGCCTGGGCGCCTCGGACATGAAGGGCGGATTGGCCTCCATGGTTTACGCGGCCGGAGCGCTCGTGGAGGCAGGCGTTGCCCTGAACGGGGCGCTCTATGTCGTAGGGGTCGTGCAGGAAGAGCCCTGTGAAGGGTTGGCCATGCGCCATCTCGTCGAGATGGAGGGCCTGCGCCCCGATTGGGTGGTGCTCGGCGAGGCCACCAATCTGCAGATCGCACGCGGCCAACGCGGCCGCATCGAAATGTGTGTGGTCGTGCGTGGGCGCTCGTGTCATGCCTCCGCCCCGCAGCGCGGCATCAACGCCATCTATGAGGCAGCGCGATTGGTCGTCAGCTTGGAGCTTTTGGCGCCGCAGCTCAACAACGATCCCTTCCTGGGCAAAGGCACCATCGCCGCCACGGCCATCGAGAGCCATGCCGGCAGCCGGAACGTCGTCCCGGATCATTGCACCTTGTACATCGATCGGCGATTGACCGTAGGTGAGACCGAGACCAAGGCGCTGGCCGAAATCCGGCGCGTGTTGGCCCGCGAGGGGATTGCGGGAGCGGTCGAGATCCCTACCTATCGGGCCATGAGCTATACCGGCTATGAGCTTCAAGGGAGACAATACTTTCCCTTTTGGTCCACCCCGGAGGACGAGCCCCTCCTGCTCACCGCGGCGCGGACCATCGAAGACACGCTCGGTTTTGTGCCCCATATCGGCAAGTGGGATTTTTCCACCGATGGGGTCTACACCGCCGGGGTGGCCGGCATTCCCACCATCGGCTTTGGCCCCGGCGAGGAGCGCTATGCCCATACTGTGGACGACCAGGTCAAGGTAGCGGACATGGTCGCCGCTGCTCAGGTCTATGCCGAGCTGGCCGTGCGCATGTTGGGCCACAGCTGAGTGAGAAGGTGGCCTTAGCAACGCTCTGCCGACCAGGGCGAGGGGTTTTTCAATCGCCGGCGGCGCCCCTGCCGGCCAGCGCGCCGCTGGTGAAGGCGAACTGGAGGTTGTATCCCCCGCAGGGGCCATGGACGTCCAACAGCTCGCCGGCCAAATGCAGGCCGGGCACGATCCGCGAGGCCATCGTCTCCGGATGCACTTCGGTCACCGGCACGCCGCCGGTGGAAAGCTGGGCCTGTTCAAAGCCGCGTGTGCCTTTGATAGGCACCTCGATATGGCCGGCCAGATCGAAAAGCCTGTTCAGGGCATCGTCCGTAAGCTCGGTCATGCGCACTTGGGCGGGCAGATCGGCCAGTTGGAGCACGACCGGGGGCACCTTCTGGGGCCACACGGCGCCCAGAAGCGCGCTCAGCGGCCAGGGCTCATGGCGTTTGCACGCTACCAATGCGAACAGGGCCTCGCGATGAATGGCCAACAGGTCGATGGTTGCCGTCAGAGGCGCATGGGGCCGCGCACTCACCAAATAGCTAAGGTTCATGGCTGCCGGGCCGCTCAAGCCGGTCGAGGTGAACAGCAGGTTGCCCACGTCATGCCCCAAGCGGCGCTCCCCCTCCCAAAGGGTCAAGCCGGCATCCAGGCGCACTCCTTGTAGCTTGTGCAAGCGGCGCATGTCGGCCACCAGCGGCACCAAAGCCGGGCGGATGGGTAACACGGTGTGCCCTAACGCCTCGAGCACCGCGAAAAACTCGCCTTTGGAGCCCAGGGCGGGATGCGCTTTGCCGCCGGTGGCAACGACGACGCGATCGACCTCGTAGGTTTGGCCGGGGCCCCCCGCTTCCAGGGTGAAGCCATCTCCGCGTGGCCTTAGAGCGGTGATTTTGGTCTTGAGCCGTATCTCGACGCCGGCCAATTCCAAAGCCGCGGCGAACAGGTCGGCTACGGCCGCCGCCGACTCGGACAAGGGGTAACACCAACCGTCGGGGGTGGCATATATGAGGATGCCCAATTCCCGGAGGCGTTCCACCGTCTCCGGGTGGCCGAAGCGGCGAAAAGCCATCTCTAAAAAGCGCGCGTCTGCGCAATGATAGGCCGCTGCGGTCGCGTGCACGTTGCTGATGTTGCAGCGGCCGTTCCCCGTAACCAACAGCTTGCGGCCTATCATCGGATTGGTGTCAAAGAGCAAGACGCGCGCGCCCAAGTGGGCCGCTTCCAGAGCGGCCAGGATGCCCGCCGGCCCGGCTCCCACCACGCCGATACGCCGCCCCCTCGCCATCGTTCAGTTCCTCGGTCGAACGAGTTGGGCGAAGCGCAACGCATCGCGGGCGCAGGTCATGATGCCGCCGGCATAGCCGGTGCCCTCGCCCAACAGATAAAGCCCTCGCACCGATAGAGACTGCCGGCGTTCGTCGCGCAACATGCGCACTGGGCTGGAGGTGCGGCTTTCTACGCCGATGAGCAAGCCATGCTCGATGAAGCCGGGCAGGGTGCGATCAAAGCGCGACAGGGCGGCCTTGATGGCCGCTATGACAAAGGGGGGCAACACGTCCGCAAGCATCGCCGGGGTCAGGGCCGGTCGGTAGGTA
>JACIWY010000260.1 GCA_014360745.1 Chloroflexota bacterium | reverse complement strand
CCGACGCAGGTCGGTTTGGCAAAGAGTGGCAATCCCCGATTGGCAATCGGGGATTGCCGTATTTTTAACCGCTTGATCTCGCATATTCGGCCACGCTGCGCAACATGATGGCCACCGCCGTAGCGCCGGGATCTTGGATGCCGGCGGTACGATCGGCGAACCAACTCGAGCGGCCAGCTCTGGACTTCATCTCCACCGTGGCCTTAGCCCCTGCCTCGGCGGCATCTGCCGCGCGGGCAAGTGCCTCCGGCAGTGCAGCGCCCTCTTCGGCAGCTGCGGCCACGGCCTCCGCCGCCGGCATCAGGGCATCCAGCAGAGTTTTATCGCCCACATCGGCTTTGCCTCGCTCTTTGACCCCTTCCACCGCCACGGCAAACATCTCGCGCACCTCGGCCAGCCCTACTTTTTCCTTGCCCTTGCCCACGCGGGCGGCGCGCATCATCATCGTGGCAAAAAGCGCCCCAAAAGTCGAAGCCGCTTTGCGGTTGAACGCCATGCCGCTGCGCATCAGGATGGTGCCTACGTCGGCGTTGGCCAGCTCCGCTAACGCCTCCTTCAAGGCCTCGAAGCCCAGCGTCACCGTGATGCCCAAATCCCCATCGCCGATGGCCGCATCCAGCTCGCGCAGGCGCTCCGCCTGCGCGACTGTGTCATCGGCCACTTTTTTCAGGGCAGCGATTATATCCTCCTGGGTCCACGTGTCCTTCATGATCCTCTTCCCCCGCAATAAGGATCGTTAGATGCCAGGCACTTGAAGTGCTCGGCATCTGGCGCTATCGGCCGCTAGCTGGCTATTGCTGCTCAAAGAAAGGCGATTTGGCCGGCGCGTCTAACAGGCGGATCAATTCGTCATCTAGTTTGAGCAGGCTCAGCGAGGCACCGGCCATCTCCAGCGAGGTGGCATATTCGCCCACGTAAGCGCGATGAATCTGAATGCCCCGGCTTGTGAGGATCTGATGCACCTTGCGATAAAGCACATACAGCTCTTCCAGCGGTGTAGCCCCCAGGCCGTTCACTAACACCGACACCCTATCATCTGAGACAATAGGCTGGTCGTCCAGACAGGCTTTGGCCAACCGCTCGGCAATGGCATCGGCGGGCTCGAGCTTGCCGCGATGAACCCCGGCCTCGCCATGAATGCCCATCCCGATCTCCATCTCGTCCTCGCCAATAGTAAAGGTGGGCACGCCGGCCATGGGCACGGTACAAGGTGAAAGCGCCACGCCCATAGAAGACGTGTTGGCGACGACCTTTTGGGTTATCCGCACCACATCATCCAGATCGGCGCCTTCCTCGGCACAGGCGCCGGCGATCTTGTAGGCGTAAAAGAGCCCGGCCACGCCCCGACGGCGCTGCCATGTCTCCCGTGGTGCCGAGGCCACATCATCGGCCACCAACACCGTCTCAACGCGAACGCCTTCCATGGCCGCCATCTCGCCAGCCATGTCAAAATTCATCACATCGCCCTGATAATTGCCATACAGATAGAGGCAACCTGCGCCACCATGGGCGGCCATGGTCGCCTCGAACATCGTCTCGGCGCTGGGCGAGGAAAAGACGTTCCCCACGGCCACGCCATCGGCCAGGCCCTTGCCCACATACCCCAAAAAGACCGGCAAGTGCCCGGAGCCGCCGCCGGTGAGGATGGCCACCTTGCCCTGCACCGGCGCGTCGGCGCGGACAATGGCCCGAGGATCGCTTGTGGCTTTGAGCTGGTCGGGGTGGGCCAGCAAAATACCTGCCAACATCTCGTCGACGAAATCCGCCGGCGCATTAATGATTTTTTTCATTCCTGGCTCCTTGTCTACATAGCATGTGAGGCTGATACCCATTGACCGGCAAGATAACACAGCTAAAGAGGGGGTGTCAACGGCAGAAATTCGCGATCCTGTCGCTCGCGCAGCGCCCACAACGTCGAGTCGTCCGGCTTTTGGACCATGGCGCCGGTGATCACGGCCCCCATGGGGACGTCCATCGTCAAAAGGTTGCCGTAGCCCAGGTGCAGGGGCAAGGGCGCGCCGGGCCCCACCGCTTGCGCCGGGCGCACCAGCGCTTGTAGAGCCGGGGCGTGATCACCACCCAATCTCTCCCCCGCCCTCAGATCGCGGGCCGCCCGGGCGACCACATCCACGCGGGGCATATACTCTGTGGCCCCCGTGGCAATGCCGCCCAACGCGGCCAACAACAACACCGTCATCGGCGTCTCCACACCGACCAGATGGTGGGGGCGATAGATCAGCGCCGTCGTGCCCCGCCCATTGGGCAATAGCCCCTTGGTGGTCAACATCTCGCGCGAATAGGCGTTGTCACAGCCCACGACGAGGAACACGCCCCCGCCCATCCCCGGCCCGTCGGCGTGACGCAGACAGGTAACCATGTCGACGGCGCCACGCAAGGCAAGTATGCCCCCCTCTGCCCGTGGCGAGAGCACCTCCGGGATCTCGCGGATGCGCAACACTGGCGCGTGCAACGTCTCCACATCGGGCAACAAACCGGTGGCGTTGGCTGCGATGGCCATCTCTACCAGGTCTGACCCGGCGCCGAGGCCCAGCCTTCCCAACAACTCGGCCCGCCGCCGGACAAACTCCTCAGCGCGCCCCGGCGAGATAGGCGCCAGGAATTCGGCCTCGGCTTGATCCAAGTTGACCTGATCCTGCCCATAGGTTACGGTGAGGGTCAGAGGATCATAGACAAACTCGGCGTTGCGCGCCTTGCCCCCGCTGAGCACCTCCAGGCCCAGTGTCCGTGCCCACTGCACCATGCCCATCAACAGGCCGTGTTGATCCCCATCTACCGCCGTATACACCAGGCCGGCGCAATCGGCGAGCCGCTTGAGCATCGGCCCCACGGTGACATCGGCCTCCTTGTTGACCATCGCCACATGCTTGCCCGCCTCGATGGCCGCCAGGGCATGGCGGGCGCGCGCCGGCTTCGGGCACGCCAGTGGCCTCGACGATGACGTCGACCGGCAACTCCATGAGCAGCAGCGCATCCTGGGTAACGACGCGCCGGCCGCGCTCCAGCGCCGCCAGCGCCCGAGCGCGTGTCTCGCATACCACCACCTCTTCCAGTGGCACGCCGGATTGCACATAGGCCGAACGCGCAGCCTCCAGATCTATATCGGCGACGGCGGAGACATCGAGCAGCGGCATGAGGAACGATTGGGTCACCACGGCGGTGGCGTATTGACCAATGCCGATGACGGCGGCACGCACCGGCCCCCGAGCCCGAAGATGCTTTAGAAGCGAGGCATACATATTTTTTACACAACCCCCTTGAGTCTCGAGGCATCATGCCACAAGGAGTAAGTTTTCAGCTAGCGCTCCTTGACATACACGTACGGCCGCTGTCCCCAGGGCATCGGCCGCCCCCGGGCAATGACCATCAGCTCGTACCAGTCGTCACGCTCCAGGACGAGGTCAACCGCGCCGGCGGCCTCGGCGATGTGTTTCGGGTTGGCGGTGCCCACAAGGGGGATCACCGGCCCCGGTTGCTGCATCAGCCAGGCCAGCGAGAGTTGCGCCAGGCTCACCCCATACTCCTGAGCAAAGGCCCGCAACTGCGCGACCACCCCGGCTTCGCGCTGGAGCTGCCAGTCGTCATGGGGCAAATTCCTCGCGCCGGCCAACACGCCCCGATGCTGTGGGCTCCAGCAAAGAATGGCCATCCCCTTTTCCTGGCAGACTGCGTAAAGCCCCGTCTCCAGTGGCTCCAGGTGCAGCAGACTGAACTGGGTCTGCAGGCTGGCCAGAGGCATATAAGCGGAAAGGGCGCGGATCTCGTCGGGGGTATAGTTGCTCACCCCAACATGGCGGATCTTGCCCTCGGCGCGCAGATCCTCCAACGCGCGGGCGGTCTCCTCTGGATGAGTGAGATAATCGATGCGATGGGGCTGGTAAAGATCGATATAATCCATGCCCAACCGCTTGAGGCTGGCCTCGCAACTGGCCTTGAGATAGGCGGGCGACAAGTCGTAGGCCTTGTAGGCATAGTTTGGGTCCATGCCCTGAAAGATGATACCGCATTTGGTGGCGATGACGACTTTTTCACGCGGGATGCCCGCCTCGCGCAGCGCCTGGCCCAGGATTATCTCCGACTGGCCGTGCGCATAGACGTCAGCAGTGTCAAAAAAGGTGATGCCCAGCTCATAGGCGCGGCGAACGACGGCCTTGCCCGCCTCGGCCGTCTCGGCGTGCAGGCTCATGCAGCCCATCGCCAGAGCCGACACTTCGATGCCCGTACGACCCAAGGGTACGTATCGCATGGTCCTTCCTCCGTGATCCATTTTGCCAAAATTCAGTACAATAAAAGATCAAAAAAGGTCGATATACATATCATACATATAAACACGTATTATATTTGAACCAAGCATATCTGACTCAAGGCGACAAATAAGGCACAACCACATCAAAGAGAGCCACTACCGCTAACAGCACGAGCCCCAGGCCGGGGAATAATGCTGGCAGGCCCGGCCGGCATCTCTCGATAAAGTGCGAGGCCAGCAATCCGCCCCCGACGGCCGCGAGCGTGCCCAATCCCAACACGCTGAGGTCGCCGCGCAAAAGGCCCAAGGCGAGCAAAGCGAGGAAGGCCAATGCGATCAAGGCCAGGCCTGCGCGCCAGAACTCGCGGTATAGCGCGCGCCAACCAAGCACGAGCCCCAAGGCGATAGGCATCAGCGCCGGAAAAAGATAGCGTCCTTGATGTTGCACAAAGCGCACATTCCACCACAGATAGCCTAGAGCTGTGACTGCGACCCACACCAGCATGATCGCCGTTGCCCGTGAAAGAGCGCCTCCTAGGCATATCTCGCGTCGTAACAGGCGCCGCCCGATCCCCGCCAGCCCCAAGAGAGAGAGCCCCACGAACAGCCCCAGCACCGCGTAGAGACGTTGATCCAGGGGCGCCGCCATCCAACCGAACTGCCCCCAAAAACTCTGAAAAGTCGTGCGCAGGAACGAACTTGCGGCTTTGGCGGGGGTTACCTGAGCTAACCAAGAGGCGGTGGTGAGCTGCCCTTTCACGACCATGTCATGACGCCGCAAAGCCAGCAGATCGGCAGGGCCGTAGACGGCTAGGTTGCGCACCAGCCACGGCATCGCCACCAAGCCGGCAACGCCCAACATCAGCCCTCCCGCGCTCGCTGCCTGGCGCTTCGACAGCTTCCCTATGGCGACATCGTAGAGCAGTGCCCCTAACACGAGGGCAAAGGCGACGTAGCTCTGCATCTTGGTCAGGAAGGCCAGGCCCAATAGGAGGCCGAGAACCGCCGCTCGGCGCGGTCGCCACGCTCTCGCGGAGGTGGCAAAGGCGGCCCAAGCTGCACCGTTGATCATCAATTCGGCCAGCGCATCGTTATTAATCCCTGCAGCCATGGCGATGTGCATGGGCAACGTCGCCGCCATAGCGAGCGAGCCCCGCGCCAGCCAGACATGTCCCGGCAATGCCATGCGCACCGCGCGATACCCGGCATAAAGGGCACAAGTGCTTAGACAAAGCGTAAAAAAACGCAGGGCCAACGCGGCAGAACGATTCGAACCGTTGCGGGCGCCAAGATATATGGGGGTGGCCAACACATAGTACAACGGGGGTTGATGAGCCTCGTAGGCGATGGCATCGACGGGCATCTCGGGGGGGAAGCGTTTGCTCTTGATCTCTTCCAGATAAGCAGCCGGATAATCGCCAACCTTGAGCACCGGCAGCGCGCCGGTCTCGGCGATGTGGCG
>JACIWY010000026.1 GCA_014360745.1 Chloroflexota bacterium | reverse complement strand
GGGTGTGACGCCGAGCTGCGATGCGACGGTCATTTACAGCAAGACCAAGTATCCTGAGGAATGCTGGGGGCTCTTGGTGCTCCTTTCCTCTTTCGAGATCTCCAAGTGGACGGCTCTCAGCAAATCGCACATGACGCCGGGCGCTGTGATTGCCGCTTGGCACGATCCCGAAGTCTGGGAGGCCTGCCCGCCTTACAAAGACGATGCTTTGGCCTGGGATACGATTGACTGGGGCAAGCTGGAAACGTGGGTCATGCCCGTCCCGGCTAACACACGCCGTGCCGAGTTCTCTGACAAGTACGGTAACGAGTGGAACGGTATGCTCTATGGGCAAGTACCTTATGATCAAGCAAACGTAGACAAGCTCCAGAAAGAGCTCCAGGAGATCATGGATAAGCCCTTGCCGTAACGTAATGCCTGTCCAAGGCCTCAAAAAGGCCCCAAAGATCGGTTGGTCTTTGGGGCCCTTTTGTTCACAGACAATAATCCGCCCAACTCTTTGGCTCGGCCACCGGCTTAACTCCCGCCGCACGGCGCAGGTCATGGCAGGCGTGATACAAGCCCTGCATGACATGATACGGCGACTTGAAACGGTTCCCCTTGTGGTCTCGCAAAAGGCCCTCGGCATCCCGGGCAATGCTGCCATCCGCCTTGAGCTGCGGGTACCACTCGCCGTATTCGGCGTCCAGCACATTCCGTTCGATAAAGGCGATATGCTCCCCCAGCAGTTGCCTATAGGCGCGCTCTCCGGTCATGCGGTACAAAAAGGCCAACGCCCCTAGCAGCTCGGCCTGGTTCCACCATGTCTTGACATCGCGCACTACCTCGCCGGTGGGCCGCCCGTAATCGAACAGACCACCGCGCTCGGTGTCAAAGCCGTGTTGGATGGCCCAATCCACCAGTCCTTTGGCCAGGCGATATTGTCGGGTGTCCCCCGTGTAGGCGGCAAGCTTGGCGATGAACCATCCCGCCTCGGTGACATGGCCATAGTTCACCAGCCCCTGTGTCCGCTCCAGGGCCTCCGTCCAATCCATGTGGAATTGCTCGTGCGTGCACCCGTGGAGGGCATCGTAACAGCCATTTCTGCCGATGTCACCCAGGATGACACCCGCCAATTGTTCCAGCCGTTCGAGGAAATGCCCATCACCTGTGGCATGATAGATCGCCGAAACCCCTTCCATGGTGTGCATGTGCGTGTCCACCCGCTTGATCCCCTCGACCAATTGCCAATCGGGCGTGAAGCGGTTGGGCAGCCCTCCATGCTCACGGTCCCAACACTTTTCCATCACTAACTCGTGGGTATCTATCGCCTCTTGCAATACCGCCCGATCGCCGGTCAGGCGACCGTACTCGGCGAAACCGTAAGAGACGAATGACAACCCATAAGGTTGCTTACTGGGATCGAGCACCTCGCTTCCATCGCGGCTCACGCAATAGTACCAGCCGCCATTCTTCGGATCTCGAAAATGCTCACGAAAGAAGGCGACCCCCTGCGCCGCCTGATCCAGGTAGATCTGTTCCCCAAAGAATTGGTAAGCCAGGCAAAAGCTATAGATCGTGCGCGCCTGCACCACGATCCATTTCTCGCCTTGGCCATAGCGGCTGCCATCGCGCGCCAGATCGGTCCAATAGCCGCCACACTCCTTGTCGATGCCGTGTTCGAGCCAGAATGCGATGATCTTGTCGCGCGCTTGCTGCTCCAAACCGTCCGCCCATTGCGCCAGATCTTGCATGTTTCCTCCGCTTAACATGTCCTTTTCGCCCTGCGAAAACCCAACATCCTGCGAAAGCAACGCCGATCATAAATCCAGCGCCCGATGACGTCAATCTCCGGTGACGCGCCGCTCGCCGAGCGGACGCCCGCGGAGGCATTGGCGGACACAAGACCAACCCTCTCCAGAGCGCGAGGCTCCGGCTCGCAAGATTGGCGGGCGAGGACGCCCGCGCTCCAAGCGCATACCCAAATGCTCACTTTTCCCAGTCCTTTTGGGGATGCGTTTGCCTTGCCGAATGCCCATGCGCTATACTAAATTGCCAGACAAGACGAAACCGCCGACATTCCTGTAGGCCAACACATTTGGGAGGGGAAATGAGGGGCAGCGACAGTCGATCTCGCCGCCCTGGGATCATTACCGGCCTGGTGGTGTTCGCCATCGCCGTTGGGTTATACCTCATCTCCCTGCACAATTACTTGTTATTCCATAGCCTGGCCGAGCTCTTCTCCATCTTGGTAGCCGGTAGTGTCTTTATCTTGGCCCATGCTTCACAACGGCTACATCGAGATAGTTTTGTGCTTTTTATCGGCACGGCGCTGGCCGCGTGTGGTTTTATAGATTTGCTGCACACTCTGGCTTATGCGGGGATGGGCGTCTTTCCGGACGCGGGCCCCAACCTTCCCACACAACTTTGGGTCGCCGCCCGCTATTTGCAAGCGGCCTCCCTGCTGGCCATCCCCTGGGTGATACAACGCGAGCCTCGTCCGCGCCTTATCTATCTCTCCTACGCCATAGCTGGGTTTTCTCTTCTGGCCGCCATCTTTGGCGGCTTTTTCCCCGTCAGCTATCTGGAAGGAAGTGGCCTGACGCCTTTTAAAAAAATCAGCGAATACGTTATCTCGACCTCTTTTATTGCCTCGGCTTGGCTCCTCAACCACTGGAAAAGGCGGCTGGATGAGGAAGTGGTTCGCTGGTTGACGATCGCCGCTCTCGTTTCCGTTGGCTCCGAGTTGGCTTTTACGCTCTATCTCAACGTTTATGGCTTGGCCAACGCGGTGGGCCATCTGCTCAAGATCGCCGCCTTTTATGCGATCTATCGCGCGGTTGTCTTGGTCGGCGTTAGCCGGCCACACGATCTGCTTTTCCGCAGGCTCAGAGAAAGCGAAGAGAGCTTTGAGAGCATCGTCCAGCAGAGCGAAGAAGGGATCATGGTAATCGATGAGGCCGGCAAGCTGCGCTTCGCCAACCCCACCCTCCAGCGCTGGGGAGGCGAGACCCTGTTGCCCGATCGACACACCCTCAAGACGCTGGCCGACTCGCGCGCCCCTATCGACGTGCCCCTTTCTACCCCTGCCGAGGCCCAGGGCATCGGCGAATTGGTCGTTGCGCGCACCTTGTGGCAGGGCGAACCCGCCTATTTGGTCACCGTGCGCGATATGACCGCCCGCCGCCGGGCGGAAGAGGCCCTGCGCGAGAGGGAGCAACAGTTGTTGCAGGCTCAGAGGTTAGAGATGGTCGGGCGGCTGGCCGGCGGGGTGGCGCACAACTTTAACAATTTGCTCACCGCCATTTCGGGCCTGACCCAACTTGCGATGGAGGACATCGGCCCCGACTCGGGCACCTATAAATACCTTCAAGAAACGCTTGGCGCCTCGCGCCGTGCCGCCGCTTTGACCCGACAGCTCCTGGCCTTTTCCCGTCGCCAGCTGCTCAACCCCCAGGTGATCAACCTCAACGAACTGATCCACAACCTCACGGGCCTGCTGAGCCGGCTCGTCGCCGAAAACATTAAATGGGAGCAACGCCTCGCGCCGGATCTCGGCGCGGTCAAGGTGGACCCGGGGCAGATCGAACAGGTATTGATCAACCTGGTGATGAACGCCCGCGACGCGATGCCCGAGGGCGGCACACTGACCATCGAAACCCAGCGATTGACGCTGGATGAAAAGGAGGCGGACAAACATCCCGGCATCCCCCATGGCGAGTACGCGCTCCTCTCCGTCAAAGACACCGGAACGGGGATGAGCGAGGAGGTCAAGGCGCACCTCTTTGAGCCTTTTTTCACTACCAAAGGTCGGGATCAGGGCACGGGCCTGGGCCTGGCCAGCGTACATGGCATTGTCGAACAGCACAAGGGGCATATTCGCGTTTATAGCCAATTGGGCCGGGGCACAACGTTCCAGATCTATTTGCCATGCATAGCCCAGCCGGCGCAAACGGCAACAAGCAAGGAAAGGCCCCTTCTGCCTTGTGGCACAGAGACGGTGTTGATCGTCGAGGATGAGCACAATGTGCGCGAATCCGTCGCCGCCATGCTGCGCAATCTGGGCTACACCGTCCTCGAAGCGGCGGACGGCGCGGCAGCCATAGAGTTATGTCAAACTCATGATCGAGAGCTCGACCTCTTGCTCACCGATGTGGTGTTGCCCAGCTTGAGCGGCGCCCAGGTCGCCGAGCGCCTGCGCCTTTTATGCCCGACATTGCCGGTGCTCTATATGTCGGCCTATCCACTGGATGCCTTTGTGCGGCACGGGGTGCTCGACAAAGACATAGAGCTGTTGGAAAAGCCTTTTTCGGTCGATATCCTGGCCCAGCGGGTGAGGGCGATCTTGGATCAAAGCAAAGCATCGTATGTCGATGGCCATGCTTCAAAGAGCTGACCACAAGAGTCACCTGGGTTGAGAATTCCTGGAGGATAGACGAACCTGTGAACCCATCTCTTTTTCGCCTAGACGCCAAGACGGCGCTCGTCACCGGCGCAGCGGCCGGCCTTGGCGCGGGGATCGCCGTCGCCCTCGCCCGCCAAGGCGCCGACGTGGCCCTGGCCGTCCGGCCCGGCGGCACGCCGCCCGACGAGACCCTGCAACGCGCCCAAGCCTTCGGGCGACGAGTACTCGCCGTAGAAATGGATGTTCGTCATCTCGCCTCGGTGCAAGCGGGCGCGCAAGCCGTTTTGGAGGCGTTAGGCGCGGTGGACATCCTGGTCAACAACGCGGGCATCAACCGCCCCGCATTCGCGTTAGAGGTCACCGAGGCCAATTGGGACGATCAGTTCAACACCAATGTCAAAGGGGGCTTTTTCCTCGCTCAACAACTCGCTCCGGGCATGATCAAAAGGGGCTGGGGGCGGGTGATCTGGATCTCCAGCCAAGCCGGCGTCGTCGGCATCCCCGGCCAGCCCGTATACTGCGCCACCAAAGGTGCAGTGAACCAACTTGTGCACACATTGGCCGTCGAGTGGGCCCAACATGGTATCACCGTCAACGCCGTCTGCCCGACCTTTGTCGAAACCGCCCTCACCCGTGAAAGGCTCCGGCGTCCCGAGTTCCGCGAATTTGTGTTGCGCAAGATCCCTGCCGGCAAACTGGCCCAGGTGGAAGACGTAGCCAGCGCCGTGGTCTACTTGGCCAGCGAGGAGGCCGGCATGGTCAACGGCCACACCCTGATGGTCGACGGCGGCTGGACCGTCTGGTAAAACACGGCATAAGAACCTAGAAAGGAGTTCGCATGAGTCATCATGATCAGCCCGGTGAGCGATTGCCCGAGCGACGCTATGACGTCGTCATCGCCGGCGGGGGCACGGCCGGGGTCGTCGCCGCGCTGGCCGCGGCGCGCCAAGGCGCGCGCATCGCCGTCATCGAGGTAAAGGGGTACTTGGGCGGGCTCGCCGTCGAGGGAGGCACCGGCTTGCATTCCTTCTATAATCTCTGGAAGGCCTTCCCAGGCGTCGAGAAGCGGCAGGTGGTGCGCGGCATCCCCCAAGAGATCATCGACCGTTTGCTCCTCGTGGGCGGCACCACCGGTCATGTGGAGATGATCGAGGGCTATGATTACGACTCGGTGTGCACCGCCATCGACACCGAGATCTATAAGCGAGTTGCCTTCGAGATGCTTGAAGAGGCCGGCGTCGATATCTGTGTCAACACTATGCTCACCGGCGCCTTGGTCACGGGTTCTGCCGTCGAAGGTGTCACCACCGCAAGCCATACGGGAGCCGAGCTGTTCCGCGCCAAAGCTTTTGTCGATTGCACCGGCTACGGTGACTTGTGCGCTTATGCCGGGGCCGAATTCACCGAACCGAACGACTACCCCGTGGCCAACAGCATCGGCATCGGCGGGGTCAGCGTCGAGGGGTACTATGAATTCTTGAAGGCGCATGACGCCATCGCCGAGCTGGCGCGCGGCCCGCGCAGCGGCAAGCCGGATCAGATCGTCCGTCTGCGTGGCGAACTGGACAAACTCCCCCCTGGCTTTCGCGACGAAGCGCGGGCCATCGGTATGGCCACCACTACAACCACCGTCCATGACGACTACTTGATGTTCATCAAACTCAATTACAAAATGCCCGTCAGCCCGACGAACCGCGACGCGGCGGCCAAGGCCGAGGCCGAGTTACGCCGGCGCCAGGCGCGGGCCATCGAATTGTTCCGCCGTTATGTCCCCGGCTGCGAACGCGCCTTTATCGCCCGAAGCAGCCCTTCGCTATGTATCCGCCGAGGCCGCCTGATCGCCTGCGACTATGACATCACCCTGGATGATGTCCTCGAAGGGCGCCATTTCCCCGATGACATCATGGTCTATGGCTTTCACGATTCCGCCCCACGGCTGCAGATCAAGGAAGGCCGCACCTATGGCATTCCCTATCGCGCCCTGCGCGTCTCCGGCCTGGATAACCTTTTGGCCGCCGGGATGCTGATCACCTCCGATCATGACGCCCACATGTCCACGCGCAACACTGTGGCTTGTATGGGCCAGGGGCAGGCCGCGGGCACGGCGGCGGCTCTCTGCGCCGCCCGCGATTGCAGCACCCGCGATCTGCCCTACGACACTCTGCGCCAAGCCCTGGAAGCGGGGGGGGTCTATTTTGAAAGCTAAGCGCACGACATGCTGCCCGCCGAGCTCGGCGGGCAGCATGCTTCTTTACAAGGAGCAAAGCTTGTTCAGCGCCTCGCGAAGCGCTCCTTGCAACAACTCCACCTTGTAGGCATTTTGGGCCAACGGCCGGGCCCCTGCTATGGCCGCGCGGGCCGCCTTCTCGATCGTTTCCGCTCTCAAAGGGCAACCCTCCAAGGTGCCCTCTACTTCGGTAGCTCGCCAGGGGAGGGTGGCCACGCCGCCCAGAGCCACGCGCGCTTGCCGCACAAGCCCCTCCTCGATCACCAACTGCGCCGCCACGCTAACCTGGGCGAAATCCCAGGCTGCACGGTTAGCTACCTTGACATAGGTACCTGCGCTGCCCTCTGCTGGGGTGGGCACAAATATCTCGGTGATCAGCTCATCGGGCGCGATTGCTACCGCCTGGCGGCTTTCCTTATCGGGCCGCCGATAGAACTCTTCCAACGGCAACGTGCGCTCTCCCTGGCGGCCAATTAGCATCACCCTGGCCCCCAAAGCCAAAAGCGCCACAGCAGGATCGGAGGGATGTACCGCATAACAGGGCCCCCCGCCGAAAAGGACATGGCGCTTGTTCTCGCCGCGATAGGCGAAACACATCCGGCCGCTTTTGCGCCAGCAGGGCGTCAAGGGGTTGCGATAGTACCAACAGCGAGGCTGCTGCAATAGGTTGCCTGCCACGGTAGCCATGTGCCGCAGTTGCGGCGAAGCCGTCTGCACCAAAGATTCGTACAACACGGCCCTTTCCCGCGGCTCTTTCACCGACGGGTGCGCCGCCAGGCTAGAAAGGGTAGCCATGGCACCGATGTGCAACCCCTCTGCTCGCACTTTGATCTCTCTCAAGCCTGGAATCCATTTGATGCTCACCAAGCGCTCCGGAGCCGCCAAACCTGCCTTCATCAACGCCACTAGATCGGTGCCGCCGGCCAACGGGCGGCACCGATCGTCCAAGACCTCGATAGCCTCGGCCACCGAGGAGGCCCGGGCATAAGCAAAAGGTTTCATTTTTCTCCTCCCACCTGGCGCGAACGCAGCGCCGCCAGTACGCGGTCGGTTGTGATAGGCAAGTCGGTGATGCGCATTCCGATCGCATCCGAAACCGCGTTAGCCACAGCCGCAGCCAACGGGATGATCGGCGGCTCGCCCAACCCCTTACTGCCCACACTATTCGCCTTTGGATCCGCCTCGCCCACAAAAGCCACCTCGATCTCGGGCACATCGGCCATCGTGGGCACCGTATAGTCCTCCAGATTGGCCGTGAGTTGCAGCCCATGGCGCGCGTCAATCACCCGTTCTTCCATGAGGCCAAAGCCCATAGACATGATGACCCCGCCGAACACCTGGCTCTGCGCCGTCATCGGGTTCACCACCCGCCCAATTTCGTGCACGGCGATCACCTTTTTCACCCGCACCTGGCCCGTGCCTTCATGCACTTCGACCTCGGCAAAGTGGGCGCCAAAAGTATTGAGCGCCTGGTGAGCCGGATTGGGTCCCCGCGCGCCATAGCCCACGATGGTATAGTTCCCCATCTTGGCCGTCGCTTCCAGAAAAGAGACCCTCCTATTCGGATCCGGGCGATAAATGATCTGCCCCTCTTGAAGCACAAAATCGCCCGGCTTGGCGTCGGGCAGAGCGATCATATAGGCCACCAACTCCAAAAGCTGTCGTAATGCATCATGCGCCGCATTGCGCACCGCCGGCGTGGTCGAGGCCAAAGTCACACTGCCCCCACTGCCCGGCCCGTAGGGCGTAGAGAGCGTGTCGCCGATGATGATGCGCACATGATCCAGAGGCAGGCCCAGCGCCTCCGCCGCCACTTGGGCCAACACCGTTTTAGTGCCCGTGCCCAGATCTTGCACCCCCACCAATACATCCGCCGTGCCATCGGCATGTAGCTTGACGATGGCCTTGGCCGGCGGTCCGCCGCCACCGCCCCAGATCTGACTGGCCATGCCGAACCCTCGCCGCCAGGGACCTTGTTGATTCCTCCTTTCCTCCCTCTCTGCCCAGCCAAAGCGCTTCGCCCCCAGCTCATAAGCCCGGCGCAACCCCTTGAAGGTATAAGGAACTTGGCGCGCGGGGCTTTCTTTGGCATAGTTCTTGAGCCGCAACGCTAACGGGTCCATACCCAATTTCTGCGCCAAAGCATCCATGGCGCCTTCCAGGGCAAAAGTACCCTCCACGTATCCGGGTGCCCGAAAGGCGCGATGGGCATCGAGATTGGCCCGCACAGTCCACACCATCGTACGCACATTGGGGCAACGGTAGAGATCTTTGCTCGGCCCGCCGACCACCGGTGCGCTACCCCCGTATGCCCCTGTGATCACCCATGCTTCATGATCGATGAACGTCAGGGTGCCGTCTTGGCGCGCGCCCAGGCGCACTCGCTGACGGCTCGGCGGCCGGTAACCCGCGACCAGGTGCTCTTCCTCACGGTCCAACAACACTTTCACCGGCCGGCCCGTTTCACGAGCCGCCAAAGCCGCTAACAAGGTGTAATTCTCCGCTTCGAACTTGCTGCCAAAGCCACCACCGACGTACTCGCAAACGATCCGCAACTTGTCCAGCGGCAGGTCCAAGGCCTCGGCCAAGCTGCTGCGCGCCCGATAGATAGCTTGAGTGGAATGCCACACGCTAAGCTGGTCCCCTTCCCAACGCGCTACGCTACCATGGGTCTCTAAGCAGCAATGGGCTGCGGTCTGGGTGCTAAAAGTAAGATCAACCATTACCTCCGCGTCCCGCATCCCTTGTTCTATATCGCCTCGTTCATAGAGCTCCCCCTTTGGATCGACCAGATTGCTTTCGCTGCCCAACCACGTCGGCGGCGCATCCTTTGCTGTGGCCGAACCCAGATCATGGGTGAAGGGAAGTTGCTCATACTCGACATCGATGAGGCCCAACGCGTCCTCGGCAATCCGTTCGTCATCCGCCAGGACAAAGGCCACCTCGCTACCTTGATAGGAAAGTTCTTGAGCGAAAATCTCGCGCCCCGCCATGCGCGTCACCGGCGGCGGCTGGTGCCGATGCCAGACCAACCATACCCCGGCCAGGGCCTCTGCTCGGCTACTATCGATCGATACCAGGCGTGCATGAGGATGGGGCGAGCGCAAGAAGCGTCCCACCAACATGCCCGGCCATTGTATGTCGTGGGTATAGCGCGCCTGCCCCGTCACCCGCGCCAGACCATCCACCCGCGCCGTCGGCTGCCCGACGATACGCAGTGCAGCATCGGGCCCCCATGGCTCGACGTGCTCCTCCTCGACAATAGCCTCGCGTTCCTCGATGCGCCCCTCGAACTCGACCTGGGTTCTCTCGATTCTCATCGCCTCAGCCCTCCTTTTCCTCAGCGGCGGGTACCCGCTCTGCCGCAGCCAACACCGCGCGAAGGATGTTAGGATACGCGCCGCAGCGGCAGAGATTGCCGGCCATCTCCCGCCGTACATCCTCCGGCGTAGGTCTGGGGTTCGCATCGAGCAAGGCCACCGCCGACATCACCTGTCCCGGCGTACAAAAGCCACACTGATAACCGTCATATTCGATAAAAGCGGCCTGTACCGGATGCAGCTTCTCCCCCTCACCGAGCCCCTCCACCGTCCGCACCTCGCGGCCCTGGCAATCGATGGCCAACGTCAGGCAGCCATACACCGTCTGCCCATCGACCATGACGGTACATGCGCCACAGGTGCCATAGCCACAGCCTAGCTTGGCGCCGGTCAACCCCAATTCCTCGCGCAACACCGAAAGGAGCGTGCGCCGAGGCTCCACACTCACCGACACCGGCCTACCGTTTACCCGAAACAACACCAACACCTGCCCTGGCCCTTGAAACTCGATCGGCATTCTATGTAACCTCCTTTAAACCGGTGGAGATCTCTCGGCCCTCCTTCGGTCCTCGACTGCCGTCATGTCGCCAGGAAAACAAACGGCGAGGGCCATCGTCCGCCCTGTTTCCCAGGCACGAAACGATCTCAAACCCCTCGCCGAACAGGTACAATGGAGGCGCGACGCCGTCGACGCCAGGATCGTCCCAGAGATCCCTTGTACACATTTTGGGCAGCGGTGCAGCGCACGACCGCGACGTTCATCACAACGGCTTCATCAAGGCCGGGGGCACAATGCCCGCCCTTTGACACCGCAGCCCATCGCATCGTCAAATATCAGTTTACACTCCTCTTGGCCAAGTTGCAAGCGCGACGGACACTGTAAACCTTGTCAGCAAGTGACATCTATGTTATTCTGCACGCAGCAGCCCAAGATACGTCGGGATGCGAGCGATGATGCACCGAGAAAGCCACAAGCGTGAACGAAAAGTCCCAAAGCAAGCCAAGAGTCTCGTCCAACTCGATCTCCGAACCCGAATCGCGTAACCACTCGTCCACCACGGAACAGGCCGGACAGAAACTGCCCGCCGAATGGCAAGCATTGCGCTGCCGGGCCGAGGAGCTGTCCGAGCAGTTGCACATGGAACGCAACTTGCTCGAGGCCATCATGGAACACACCGAAGCCCACCTGGCCTACCTCGACCCACAATTCCGCTTCGTGCTCGTCAACTCTGCGTATGCCCGGGGCTCCGGTTATACCAAGGAACAGCTCATCGGCCGCAATCATTTTGACCTTTTCCCCCATGCCGAGAATCAGGCCATTTTCGAGCGCGTTCGAGATAGCGGCGAGCCGGTGACCTTTACGGCCAAGCCTTTCGTCTTTCCCAATCATCCTGAATGGGGCATCACCTATTGGGATTGGACGCTGACGCCCATCCAAGACGCGAACGGCACCGTACAGGGGCTTGTCCTCTCTTTGGTCAATGTCACCGAGCGCGTGAACCTGCTCAAGGAAAACCAGCGCCAGCGCGAGTTCCTGGAACAAGTGCTCGAAACGGCCCCGGTAGGCATCGCCGTCGTCCGTGGCAGCGACCACCGGTACGAAATGGTGAACAGCTACTACCAACGCATCCCCGGTAGAGCGAGCGAGCCGATGGTCGGGCGCACCATCGCCGAGGTCTTTCCCGATGTCGCCGCTCAGGGCGCGCTCGAATTTGTGGACCGCGCCTATCGCACCGGGGAGGTCGTCAGTCTTCGCGAGTATCGGGCTTCCGTCGGCCCAAACCGCGAAGAGACGTATTGGAATGTCGATCACGTGCCCCTACGCGATGCCGACGGGCGGGTGGACGGCGTCTTGATCATCGCCCACGAAGTGACCGAAGAGGTCCTGGCGCGACGCCATGCCGAAGAATTGGCCGCCCGCGACGAGGCCATCCTCTCTGCCATGCAAGAAGGGCTCGTCATCTTTGACCTGGAAGGCCACATCTTGGCCCACAACCCGGCATCGCTACGCCTGCACGGGATGGGGGATGCCTTTGAGAGCGGACAGTCGCTGGATGAAATGCGTGCCCTGTTTCAGGTGTATTACCTCGATGGGCGCCCCATGCCCCTGGAGGAGGGGGCCATAGCCCGCGTCCTGCGGGGCCAAGAGTTCAGCGGCCTGGAAGCAAAGCTGGTCAATCTACGCGACGGACGTACCTGGATCGGCAGCTTCAGCGGCGCCCTCGTCCGCAACGCCGAGGGCCGGCCGCTCTTTGGCATCGTCACCGTCCACGATGTAACCGCTCAAAAAGAGGCCGAGCGTCAACTGGCCTTGCTCAATGTAACACTGGAGCAGCAGATCTCGGCGCGCACCGCCGAACTACGGGCCAGTGAGCTTCGTTTTCGCACCATCTACGAGGAGGCCGGCATCGGTATGGCCATCGTCGATGCCGAGGGCCGCATCGTCGCCGGCAACCGCGCCCTGCAACACATTTTCGGCTGTTCCGAAGAAGAGCTGCACGGACGGTTTTTTACCGACTTTGGCCACCCCGACGATGCCAAAGAGGAACACGCCCTTCTCGACATGCTCCGTTCCGGCAAACAACAGACCTTTCGCACCGAACGCCGCTACATCGCTCGAAACGGGCGAATGGGCTGGGCCTGCATCACCGGCTCCATCCTCCCTATGGCAGAAAGCGAACCACCTTATGTGCTCATGATGGTCGAGGATATCACCGACCGTCGTGAAACCCAACAGGTGCTTATCCAAGCCGAGCGCATGAACGCCGTGAGCGAGCTGGCTGCTTCCCTCACCCATGAGATCAACAACCCGCTCCAGGCGGCCACCGGTTGTCTGCAACTCGCCGCCGAGATGCTTCCCGCCGATGCCGAAGCTCTGCGTTATCTGGACGTCGCCGTCGAGGAGCTCCATCGCGCCGCCCGCCTGGTGCGACAACTGCGCAACCTGAGCAAGCCCGACCGGCGCCAAGAGCGCCAACCCACCGATTTGGGCGATCTCGTGCGCCAAGTCGTCGAGCTCAATCATTACGAATGCCAGAATCGGGGCATCGAGATCGCCGTCGACGTCGGCCCATTGCCTCCATTGCGCGTGGTGTCCGATGAAATTCGCCAAGTGTTGCTCAATCTGCTGCGCAACGCCATCGACGCCATGCCGCAAGGCGGCATGCTGCGCATTTCTGCCACATCGACCACCAATCCCCCAGGGGTAAAACTCGCCATAGCAGATACCGGTATAGGTATTCCGGCGGAGGCACTGCCTCGCATCTTTGATTTATTCTATAGCACCAAAGAAGAAGGGCTGGGGATGGGCCTTTACATTAGCCGCCAGATCGTCCAGCAGCACGGCGGCTACATCGATGTGGAGAGCGAACCCGGTCAGGGGACGACGTTCCGCCTCTGGTTCCCCTCCGCATAGCCAAGCCTTGTGTCCACCCCGAGCACCATAAGGAGTTTGGAACATGACCCTATCTTGGCTAGATGTGACGTTGCGTTTGGTGCTGGCGGTGATTTTGGGCGGCATCATCGGGCTCGAACGCGAAATTCAGCGCAAGCCGGCGGGGCTGCGCACTATCATCTTGGTCTCTTTGTCCTCGGCTCTTTTCGTTCTCGCCGCACAAGGCGCTGCAATCCAGCTTGGAGAGCCGGTCGAGCCCGGTCGCTTGAGCAGCGCCATCGCCCAGGGGGTCGGCTTCTTGGGTGCCGGGCTCATTTTGCAGTCGCGCGGTCAGGTACGTGGGCTCACCACCGCGGCGACGCTTTGGGCCGCAGCAGCCATCGGCGCCGCCCTTGGCCTCGGGGCCCTTTATTTGGCCGCGCTTGGCGCGGCGTTGGTTTTTATTGTGTTGCGCCTATTGACCGTGGTCGAGGATCGCGTCCTCGGCACCCATGACAAGCGACGACCTAAACCGCCGCGCAACGACCAAGAGCCCTCTTCTTGAGCTGAAAAAACCGCGCCCTCTGCCCTATAGGCAAGATAACGGCGCGCTATTCTAGTTCCATCAACGATACCGGCGCGCCGCGCGCGGCCGAGACGTACGCCGCCAGGGCCACTTTGAGCGCGGAGAGCCCATCTTCGCCACTGCTGCGCGGGGGGCGCCCTTCGCGCACGGCTTGGATCCAGTCGTCGATCATCAGTGCGTCAAGATCGGTCCCCCAACCCTGCCAGCGAGGTGGAACAACAGCATCCGGATAGAACATCACCCGCTGGCCGAACAGGTCGGCATCGGCATTGCCCTGCTCGCCCACCACATGTAACGTCACATCGCCCCAGGTGGGGAAGCTCTCCGGGCGGCTCCAGCTACAATCCAACGTGGCAAATGTTCCATCGGCCCATTCCAAGGTCAGAAGTCCGCTATCCTCCCAGGCTTGATGAAACAGCCCATGCCCCACCTCGGCATAGACCTTTTCCGGCGGGCCACCCAACAGCCGGCGTAACAGATCGGCCACATGTACGGTGTGGTCGATCACCGCGCCCCCGCCCGAACGCTCCAACTCGATAAAGAAACCCCCGGGCATCTTGCCGCGGTTGGTACTGCACACGGCCAACACCCGGCCCAGCTCGCCTCCGGCGACAGTGGCCTGGAGCGCCTCAAAGGCCGGGCTAAAAGGACAAGGAAAGGCCGTGGCCAAGATGAGCCCTCGTCGCCGAAAGGCGGCGATCATCTCTTGCGCAGCGGACACGCTGGTAGCGATCGGCTTTTCCACCAAGGCGTGCACTCCGGCTTCTGCCGCCATCAATGCCATGGCACGGTGGTCGACATTAGCCGAGGTGAGGATCACGGCGTCCACTTGCCCCAACAGTTCTTCCGGTGCACTCAAAAACGGCAGCTTGTGCGCCTCGGCCACTTGGCAGCCCCGCGAGGCATCCTCGTCGCCGATTAACACTCCATCCAAATCCTCACGCTGCAACAGCACGTTCAGATAGCTATAGGCGTGTAGATGGGCAAAACTCCACAGCCCAACGCGCATCGTTCCCTCCCCTCCTCCGCTACAGTTCCGCCGGCCGGCCACTGGAGATCGACTCCAGTGCGGCCAGGGCCAGGCGCAGCGCCGCCAGCGCCTCCTCGGGCTTGATCACCGGCTTGTCCTCCCCACGGATACAGCGGCAAAAATGGCGCAATTGGCTTACATAGGGGCTCTCGGCGGTAAACGTCGTGGGCACGTGGACGCCCGGCGGGGTCTCCGGCGTTCGACGGAGCGATACTGCAAAAGCCGTCGCCTCTGCGCTATCGTAGGTGATCAATCCCCCATCGCCAGACAACTCGCCATGCACGCGAAACCCCCCGGCCTCGGCCCAAGAACACTCCACATGGGCCATAGCCTGGTTTGCGAAGCGCAAAGTCAACAATCCATAATCCAAAAAGGGCCGCCTCTGCTCGATCAACCCACGCCCATAGACCCGTTTCACAGGGCCAAAGGTCCACAACAACCAATCCAAATCGTGGATGCCCATATCCAACACTGCTCCGCCGCTGGCGGCCAGATCGTTATGCCAGTCGCCGCTGCCGCGCGGAAAAGCCGCTGCCCGCGACATGCGCGCAAGCGCCGGCTGGCCGATGGCGCCCCCTACAACAAGCTCGCGCATACGCCGGAATTCGGGGAAAAAGCGTACCACATGGGCCACGTACAGCCCTACGCCGGCCCGTTTGGCCGCCTCGATCATCTCCTCCCCTTCCGCCCTCGTCCGCGCCAGCGGCTTTTCGCAAATCACATGTTTGCCGGCGGCGATGGCGGCGAGCGCATGATCGCGATGCAAAAAGGTCGGCGTGCACACCACAGCGGCGTCCACGTCGTCGCGACCGACTGCTTCTTTCACCGTGGCACAGGTCACTGCTTCCAATCGTTCGGCCAAGACGCGGGCACGCACTGGGGAACGGCTCCACACCGCTACAACCTGCGCCTCCGGAGCTTGGAGCGAACAAAGACCGTGAATGGTGCCGATGGTACCCGCCCCCAAAATGGCCAGACGAACCGGGGGCCGTGGCACAGGGTTCATAGGATCACCTCCTCATCACGAGCAACCTAATCCAGGGGCGCTACCAGGTCGCTTCCAGCCAGCGTCGGGCTGCTTCCTCCGAAGGCAAATAGGTATCGATGGCCAGGCCGCGCAGCGACAAGCGGGGCAATATCTGCTCCAACTCGACGGGGCTGAATTTACGCACAATGAGACGTTTGCCGGCCGCTTGTACTTGTTGCATAGCCGCCACGAGACGTTCCATGGGCGGGCTAGCTGCACCGTCATGCACAATCTGAATTGCCCGGAGCGCGTCGATCTCTAACAACGGCTCCACCAAGTGGATGGCCCCGGCGTGGACATGAATCCAAGCGGTATCGACGGTAGCCGCCAGACGCGCGTCCAAGGGAGCGAAAAAACGCCGAAAAGAGTTTGGGGAGATGATGGTGCAAAAATCCTCCTGCAACGCCGCACCGCGGCCGGGCGTCCACACCGACCATTGCGTCACCGTGCCGCCGTCATACAAAGGCACGATCTCGTGCATCGTCCGCATGTACCTTTCCCAAGCCTCGGCGCCCAGCTCGGCCAGGCGGGTTACCTCGTTGGGATACTGATACAGATCACCGGCCAACCGCGTGATGCCGCGCAAAGCTGCACAAATATCGCTGGGGCCCTCGAGGAGACCAGGGGTCACGGCATAACGCCCCCCGCTGCGCGCCACGAGTTGCCGCGCCAGCGATAACGCCCGCTGCACCCAGGCGTTGCCCAGATCAAAGCGCAACTCACGCAGCTGGCCCCAATCCTTCAAGATCGGCTCGGCGGTCATCATGTCCGCCGTAGCCTTGACCGGCGCGCCAAACACGGCCCCCGTAAAATAGACCCCACCTCCCGCCTGCATGGCCGGTGGGTTGTCATCGGGAATTGCGGCCCGGCGGGCCAGAGCGCGCTCGGCAGCCTCTAGGATGGGCTCGTTGCGCAGGGGGTCAAAGCGCGCCAGGGTGGATTCAAGCGAAGGCGGTTCGCCGGTGTCCAGCGATTCACCAGCCACGATGGCGATTTGGATCGGTGGACGATCCGCCATCTCCCCCGCCCAAAAAGCCTGCCAACGACGCAGCGATTTTTCCCAACCTGGCTTGTCCAACACACGCTGCCCCCTTTCTCTAGCCAAGTCGCCCTCGTCACATCTCTTTTAGCCTCGTCCGAGGCTAAAAGTGTGCTTCCCTGCCCAAAAGAGAACCGTTGCGCACGTACCCCTCAATTCCTACAGCTCATCGAGAGGCAACCGCTTCCCCACC
>JACIWY010000259.1 GCA_014360745.1 Chloroflexota bacterium | reverse complement strand
CTGGGAGAATTCGCAGAAAAGTTTAGGGATATCTTCAGCAGGAATTCCTTTCCCCGTATCGATTACACTGACTGTCAGAACACCATCGGCTTGTCCCGTGCGTACAGTTACGCCACCTTGTTCTGTAAAACGTACGGCGTTGGTTAAAAGATTCAATAACGCTTGACGCAATCGCACCGAATCGGCCATGATCCATGGCAAGTCGTTTGCCAACTCACCTCGTAAGTAGAGGCCTTTGCGCTCTGCCAGCGGTTTGACAATTTCCAGAGCTTTGTTAACTATGTCCTCGTTCAAATCCACGCGGTCCTTCACTAGTGGCAACCGCTCTGCTTCAATTTGAGATAGATCCAGTACATCATCAATCAGTGTGGCTAGATGCTGGCTACTGCGGTAAATAGTATCCACATCAGCCCAGTAGGGTTCGGGGAGAGGAGTCCCATACGACTCGGGCATCAAGGCCATGAGTCGACTGAACCCAAGGATCAGATTTAGAGGACCTCGGAGCTCATGGCTTACAGTAGCGGCGAAGCGTGCCTTTTGTGCTCGGGCATTCTCAGCCTCTCGGCGAGCAGTGATGAGCTCACGGTTCATCTGCTCGATGCGAAAGGTTGCCTCTTCGAGTGCCCGGAGGGCGCGATAGAGTTCAGCTCGACGGGCCTGAACCTCTTCTAGTACCTCGCGTGCTCGGGCCCAGCCAGCTAACGCCCATTGTACTGAAGCGGAGAGAGGTCCAGCAGCCAGGAAGCCAATGGCCCATGCCAGATGGTAAAGAAGCAAAATACTAGCCCCTAACCCTGGAGACGGCATCTGCCCAGTGGTGGCGTACCAGCTCGCCATGGCCGCGGCCCAGCTTGCCATGGCCATGGCGAATGTTGCCCCTGGTCTAAGAAAAGCGCCAACGATAAAGACGGCCAGGGTCCCAAAAGCCAAGGTGATAGGTTCTGGCTGTGAGTAGACTAATGTTGTCTCTAAAGCCATCACCGCCAGATAAAGCAGAATCGCTCCCATGGTCAACCATCTCCCCCTTGCACGAGAGGCTGTCCATAAAAGGAACATGACTAACACAGCAATAGAGGTGCTTACTAAAAATTGCCACTCTCGCACCAATTGGTATCCATACCACAACCACGTAAGGGCAACCGTTGCTCTAATAAAACTTGACAACATGTTCCCTCGCAGGTTGAGAATTTCCCAGTAAAGTTGTTGTTCAGAAGCAATAATACCATTGTTCTCATTGCTCATCTGACTTGACCTCCTTGGGTAAAGTGCTTGGTGGAAGACAAGATAACCGACTAGCTGATGCGTCTCCTCGTGGGCGTTGATAATTGTAAAGCTACTGGGATGTTATATCAAGAGTTACCATCCAACTTGGGCGCACTCGCGACCCGTATTAGAATACGCCGAGGGAATCCTATTCCCGGGGGACACGGATGTACAGGGGTTGAGAATTACCCTAATCTATGTTTATCCGTGTCCTGTTCATTACTATTTTCGGGATTGAAAGGATATCTTTTGCATTCGCTTTCTGCCATCAAACGCCCCATGGTGGAGCTGATAGAGGTCACCCGCATCTACCAGATGGGCGAACGTCTCTTTCACGCCCTGCGCGGCGTGTCGTTGCAGGTCGAGCAGGGCGAATTTGTGGCTATTGTGGGGCCGTCGGGCAGCGGCAAATCGACGTTGCTCAACATGATCGCCGGCATCGATCGGCCCACGTCGGGGGAGGTGTGGGTGGGTGGGGTGCGCATCGATGTGCTCGGCGAAAATGAGCTGGCCCGCTGGCGCGGGCGCTACATCGGTATCGTCTTTCAGTTCTTTCAGCTTTTGCCCACGTTGACGGTGTTGGAAAATGTGCTGTTACCGATGCAACTGCGCGATCTATGGGGTGGTGAGGGCGATGTGGCCCGCGCCGAGGCGATCCTAGAGCGGGTGGGGATGGGGGCGCATCTGTACAAGCTGCCCGCCGAGTTATCGGGCGGAGAGCGGCAAAGGGTGGCCCTGGCTCGGGCGCTGGCCAATGACCCTCCCGTCCTGATCGCCGATGAGCCGACGGGGAACCTGGATTCGGCTACCGGCGCCGACATAGTGCGCCTTTTTCAAGAGCAACACCAAGCGGGCAAGACGGTGATCCTGGTGACCCATGAGCAGCGATTGGCCGGCGTGGCCGGTCGAGTGGTGCATATGTTGGATGGGCAGATTTACGATGGCAACGCTCCATCGCTTGCGGCGCGGCCCGAGCAATTATAGGGCCTTCTTGGCCGGTTAGAGCAAGTATCGGCGCACCATATCCATGCCCAGATGCACCAACCAGCCCATCCCGGAAGGCCCTGCCCGGCCTTGGCGGGATTCCCCTTGGATCACGCCCGCCGGTGTGGCCAGGCTAAAGAAGACCGGGGGCGAATCTGGGCGGGCGGGATCGTGGGGGCCGATGAGGGCCAGCCCCAAGTCGGCGCCATGCGCGCTGCGCACGGCCCGGGCGGCCGCGTCGGCGAACGCCTGGCTGGGGAATACATCGCCGGCGGCCTCCTCGGAGAGGCGCAGCGCTTGCCGCAGGCTCGGCGCTCCGGTGAAGGTCATGGCCCCGACAAGGGCCGCCGATCCGCAGCGGCCTTCACAGAGTTGCCTGGTCAGTTCGCCATGGGTCGTCGTTTCGACGACGGCCAACGTCAGCCCTCGTTCGGCCAGCATGGTCGTCACCACATCGGCCAACGTTTCAGTGTCCGTGCCAAAGATATAATCGCCTAGTCGTCGACGCAATTCCCGCTCCACCGGCTCGATCAGGGCCAGGGCCTCGGCCTCGGTGTCGGCCTTGGCCGTGATGCGCACGTCGGTTTGCCCGGGATGGGCCGCGGTGCCGACAGTGGGGTTACTCTGCTCCATGAGATCGCCGATGCGTGTATCGATGGCGCTCTCGCCGATGCCGCAGGTGCGCAATACGCGAGAGCGGATAACGCCCCGCAGGTTAAAGCGCTGCCGCAAATAGGGCAGCACCTCGTTTTCCATGAGGTAACGCATCTCGTGGGGCACGCCGGGCAAAGAGATGATCACGTGGTCGCCCTCTTCGACGCGAAAAGCAGGCGCCGTGCCTACCGGGTTGTGGATCACCGTGGCCCCGGCCGGAAGTTGGGCCTGCCGACGATTGTTGTCGGTCATGGTGGCGCCGCGACGGGCGAAATAGGCGGCAATTTCCTGAACCAAGTCTTCGTCCAGCACGAGCTCGCGGCCAGTGGCGGCAGCGACGGCCGGACGGGTCATGTCATCCACGGTGGGGCCCAACCCGCCGGTGGTAATGACCACGTTGGAGCGTTGGAAGCCGGTGCGCAGCACATCGGTAATGCGTTGCAGGTTGTCGCCCACGGTGTGGGTGTAAAAGAGGTTCAAGCCGATGGTGGTGAGTCGTTGGGCGATCCAAGCCGCGTTTGTGTCGATGATCTCGCCCAAAAGAAGTTCGGTGCCGATAGTGACGATCTCTGCTTGCATAGAGCGGGCTTCCTTTTGAGGTGTCGTAGGGGGCATAGGTGCCAAACGGTCTCGGCTACAGATAACGTTCCAGGCCGCGCCGACGAAGCTCGCGGACCAACTGGCTGACCTCTTGGGCGCGGCTTTTGGGGATGATCAACAAGGCGTCCTCGGTGTTGACGATGATCATGTCTTGCGCGCCGACGACCGCGACCAACTTGTCCTCGTTATCGTGGTAGATCAGCGTATTCTCTGTATCGCTGAGGAGGCGGGCGCCGCTGCCCATGACCACACAGCGCTGCGCATCTTGGGCCATGATGTCATGGAGCGCGGCCCAACTGCCCACATCGTTCCAGCCCATGTCGCCGGGCACCACGGCGACTTTGCGCGCGCCCTCTATGATGCCGACGTCGATCGTGATGGGGACGATTTGATCCCAAATCCGGGCGGTGTGCTCGTCATCTATCCCCGGGACGATGGCATCGAGACGCGCAAAGGTTTCGGGCAGCAAGCGCTGAAACTCTTCTAGGATGTTGTCTAGCGTCCAAGCGAAATAGCCTGCGTTCCAATAGTACTCGCCGCTTTGTACATATTGCTGGGCCAGGGGCAGAGGGGGCTTTTCGGTGAAGCGCCGCACGCGATAGACGGGTTGACCCTCGACACTTTCCAAAGGTGCCCCTCGCTGGATGTAGCCAAAGCCGGTCTCGGGGCTGGTGGGCACGATGCCGACGGTGACCAGAAACCCCTTGCGGGCCGTAGCGATGGCGGCGCGCAGCGCGCGCCGAAAAGCCTCCTCATCGGCGATGACATGGTCGGCGTGGAGCGAGACCATGATGGCCTTGCCGCCATGGCGTCGCCGCAATCTAAGCGCCGCCAGGCCGAGGCTGGGCCCGGTGCCGCGAGGGGAGGGCTCGACAAAGAGATTCTCCGGCGGCAGATCGGGAAGCTGTTGGGCGATGGCTTGGACATGGTTTGGCCCCGAGAGGATATAGACATGCTCTATCGGCACCAAGGGCAAGACGCGATCCATCGTCTGTTGCAATAACGAGCGTTCGCCCGTCAGGCGGAGGAGTTGTTTGGGCCGCGCCTGTCGGCTGAGCGGCCAAAGGCGGGTGCCGCTACCGCCTGCCAGAATGGTCACGTGCACGTTGTTCCCTCGAGCGTCCATCTTTGCTTTCTCCAGAATCTCTGCCCCTGAGATTGTATCTGCAAACCTTAATCGTGAGCCGAGACATAGCTCATGTTGTCCACACGCCGAACCAGTCCTTTGAGCTCCATCAGGCAAAGCGTACTAGAGACCGCTGCCGTCGAGAGCCCGGAACGACGCACCAGTTCATCGATATGCAAGGGTTCATCGCCGATATGGGCCAAGAGCGCTTCCTCTGTGGCGTCGGCGGGCACTGCCTGGCGCACCTGGCTCTGTTGCACGGCGATCTGGAGGTTCAATTCTTCCAGAATGTCCTCCACGCAGGTCACCAGTTTCGCCTCGCCGCGCTGGATGGCCCGATTGGTGCCCGCACTGGCGCGGCTGTGGATGCTGCCGGGGACGGCAAAGGTCTCGCGGCCCTGTTCTAATGCGTAGCGCAGGGTGATCAGCGCCCCGCTCTGCACGCCGGCCTCGACGACCAGGGTGCCGAGGGACATCCCGCTGATGATACGGTTGCGCGGCGGAAAGTTGCCGGCTACGGGCTTGGTGCCTAAAGGGTATTCGGAGAGAAGGGCGCCGGCGGTTTGGATGGAGTCGGCTAGGGCGCGATGGCGCGATGGATAGACCATGTCCACGCCGCTGCCCAAGACGGCCAGCGTCCTCCCCCCATTGTCTAGAGCGGCACGGTGGGCGATGGCATCGATCCCCAAGGCCAGGCCGCTGATCACCGTCATCCCTTGAGCGGCGAGCCCTCCGGCCAGGCGGTGCGCCACTTCTTTGCCATAAACGCTCGGGCTGCGCGTGCCGACAATGGCGATGGCCCACTCGTCCTCGGCTAGTAAATCGCCGCGGACATACAGCAACGGTGGGGGGTCGTCGATCTCGAGCAATCGCCGAGGGTAGGAGGAGTCTGCCCAGGTGAGCAGATGGACGCCCGCTTTTGTTACTCGATCGAGGAGGGCATCGAGATCCAGGCGGTTACGCTGATAGAGAAGCTGGTCGATGGCATCCTGGGGCAGGCCAACAGCGCGCAGAGTGGTTGCGCTGGCGTTCCAGGCGTGGCCAATGTCGCCGCAATAGTCAAGCAGGGCCCGTAAGCGCTTGGGCCCGATGCCGGCCACCAGGTTGAACCCGAGCCAAAAA